>USKC01000108.1 GCA_900555195.1 uncultured Lachnospiraceae bacterium | reverse complement strand
GGGAAGTTCACCCGTACACCCTGGCGGCGTTGTTTGATGCCCATGGGGCGGAGTTTAGCCGCCATGCGGGTGAACTTCCCGCATACAAGGCTTAGAAACAGCCAATTTTTAAAGTGGTTTGCGGAAAAAGAGTGCAGCTGAACCCTGCACCGCAGAAGGCGGATACCCGTGCTTGGGGAACCGGGGGCACAAACAAGGGAGACAAAAAAACGGCGTAGGCGGAGGGCTGGGTAGTAACCAGAACCTTTCTGATAAATATACTCATTTATGCTTATTGCTTTAGAAACTGGAATGTGATAATCTATCCTTGCTAGTTAGTAATGACTAACCAGCTGGAAGCAACAGAAGCAAACGAAGTGGATGGAGGAAAAGAGAATGCCGGTGGAAGAGATTACCCGGTTTTTATGCGGGGATGAGAGGAAGGAAAAGCGAGAAATTCATATGAAGCTGGCGCTCCATTGCGCACCTTTTCTGAAGGGCATGAAAGAAAGCGCCATGCTGACGCTCCCCAGGCGGCAGGCGGTGGAATTGGCAAAGATGGCCGCTGCAGCGGGACTGAGCTGGTATTTTCTCTGTCACGATGGTGGAAGGGATATGATCTTGCTCTATCGGAAGGAAAAATATCTGAAATATCTTACTCAGCCAAGGGTGGCGGAATTTCTGGAGAAGCAAGGATATCCGGCAAGGAAGGAGGTAGATTCCGGCATATATTTCTGGCTGTACCGTAACCTGGCACATCTGGCAGGGAGGATGAAGCAGTACGCTTCCGGGGAACAAGGATTTCCGCATGAAATAGGCGTTTTTCTGGGGTATCCGGTAGAGGACGTGGAAGGCTACATGCAAAATGACGGAAAGAATTTTCTTCTGGTGGGTTACTGGAAAGTATATGGAGAAAAAGAACAGGCGCTGCGGCTGTTTGCATCTTATGATGAGGCGAGAGAACAGACTGTGCGCGAGGTCTTGGCAGGAAAGGAACTTGTGCAGCTTTGCGTTTCATAAGGAATAAATAAAAATACAGGAGGCAAAATTATGGCACAGATATCAGTGGTATATTGGAGTGGAACCGGCAACACTGCCCAGATGGCGGAATTCGTGGCGGAAGGAATCCGGGAAGCGGGAAAGGAAGCAGCCGTGCTCAGCGCGGATATGGTGAGTGCAGCGGATCTGAAAGGGGAGAAGGCATTCGCGCTAGGATGCCCGTCCATGGGGGCAGAGCAGCTGGAGGAAAGCGTAATGGAACCGCTTATGGAGGAACTGGACGGACATATATCGGGCAAGAAGATTGCGCTGTTTGGCTCCTATGGCTGGGGCGGCGGCGAATGGATGCGCGAATGGGAGGAACGCATACAGAATGGAGGCGCTTCCGTCATAGAAGGAGAGGGCGTGATCGCGAACGGCGCTCCTGATGCAGAGGCGGAAGAGAACTGCCGGGCGTTGGGAAGGGCGCTGGCTGCAGCGGCGGAATAATACTATAAAATCATTTTTATAAGAACTGTGAGAAATGGTATTCCTATCATTCATTTCTTACAGTTCTTTTTTTGCGCCATGACTGCCGTTTCTGTTACATTGTGCTTAGCGAATTCTATCAACGATGATTACGGAGGAAAAACGGTGGGAAACATTTATGGCTATGTTCGGGTAAGCACAAAAGAACAGAATGAGGACAGACAGCTTATTGCTTTACAGGAACTGGGTGTGGAGAGGAAGAACATCTATATAGACAAACATTCGGGAAAAGATTTTGAACGTCCGCAATATCGCAGGCTATTGAGGAAATTAAAAAAGGATGATCTTCTCTATATTAAGAGCATTGATCGACTTGGACGAAATTATGAAGAGATTCTACAGCACTGGCGCAAGATAACAAAAGATAAAGGAGCCGACATTGTGGTTGTTGATATGCCACTATTGGATACGCGCCGCGGAAAAGATTTGATGGGGGCTTTTTTGGCGGATATTGTGTTGCAAGTACTTTCGTTTGTGGCGGAAAATGAACGGTCGAACATTCGGCAGAGACAAGCGGAAGGTATCAGCGCGGCCAAGGCGCGAGGTGTACGCTTTGGACGGCCGCCGAAACCATTGCCAGAAAATTTCCCAGGGCTTTGTCGCCGATGGAGGGCGGGAGAAATTACAGGGATAAAAGCGGCAAAAGAATGTGGAATGCCGCTTACTACATTCCGATACAAAGCCAAACTATATAAAGAAGCTGACTGTGTGTAAAAATACGACGGCTTTTGATGCCTGAGAGGAACAAAAGATTGTGTTTGATAGGTGGATATACTACAGAAATGTGTACTTTTATGTAAATTACTTTTTTCAAACCACGCATAATTATAGCATGGCGATATTTTGAAATCCATAGGGTTTTTCCCCTTTTTACATAAAAAACACTTAAAATGTAATAATTTACATAAAAGTACACTTTTTTGTAAATAGCAAGGACGCATAATGCACTTGATAGCTGCTCTGCAGAGAAGGACAGCAGTTTATTCATAAAAGATAGAGATGGCAAGATGAAAAAAGCGTTGATAATTACGACAATAAGTGGGTTTGTCCCACAGTTTGAAATGAATAACGTCACTCTTCTGCAGGAGATGGGCTATGAGATCCATTATGCATCCAATTTTGACAGGCCAGTATATGACTATGACAAAAATCTATTCCGGCAGAAGAAAATTATCACACATCATCTGGATATCGAAAAATCTCCCGTACATATTATAAGAAATTCTCAAGCATTTCTTCAGCTGAAGGCTCTCTTGGAGGCGGAGCGTTTTGACATAATCCACTGTCACAATCCGATGGGAGGGGTGCTTGGAAGGCTTGCGGGAGGCCTGTATGCACCTGGGACGATGATACTGTATACGGCGCATGGATTTCATTTTTATAAAAAGGCGCCGTGGGTGAACTGGCTTTTGTACTATCCCGTCGAGAGGGTACTCGCGCACATGACAGATATCCTGATTACCATCAATGAAGAAGACTATGGCCGGGCTGGAACGTTTCATCTGCGTGATGGAGGAAGTGTGTGGAAAATTCCGGGCGTAGGGCTGGATATAAATCGGTTTGTCCCGCAGGAAGAGAGAAAGAATGAACGGAAGAAAGAACTTGGCTTTCCGGAGAATTCCTTTCTCCTTTTGTCTGTAGGGGAACTGAATCGAAATAAAAATCATCGGATGGTGATAGAGGCCCTTTCACAGATGAGAGAAACGGATATCTACTATGGAATCTGCGGGAGAGGAAGCGGCAGGCGCAGGCTGGAGAAAATGATCAGGAAGAAGGGCTTGGAGAAACGGATCAAGCTTCTCGGATACCGGAAAGATATTGAACGGATTCTTCCAGCAGGAGACTGCTTTGTATTTCCTTCTAGGAGGGAAGGGTTTGGGATGGCGGCCGTGGAGGCGATGGCCGCAGGACTAGCGCTCATTACATCGGACTGCCGCGGTACCCGGGAATATATGAGGGATAAAGTCACAGGTATTGTATGTAAACAAAACCGGCCGGAAAGTTATGTGGAAGCGATTCGGATGCTGAAAGGCGATCCGGACAGAAGACAGGAAATGGGACGCTCCAGCAGGAAGCGGGCGCTTTTATTTGGCACAGAAGCGACAGAGCGGGTAATGAAGCGCGTCTATGAAACGGCGGACGCAAAGAAATTTCTCCATGCAGGGGCAGAAACGGCCGGAAAGGCGGGTACGCCGGCGGGCATAAAAATAAGCGCTCCGGCAGGTACGGAAGCAAAAAAGAGTAAAGCATAGGCAGGGGTGGGAAAGATGTCGGATATACTCGTTACCGTAGTGATGGGCGTCTATAACCAGGATAATAAAGAGGAACTGGAAGAAGCGGTGCGGTCGATCCTCGAGCAGACGATGAAGCGCTGGGAATTAATCATTTGCGATGATGGTTCGGACAGCGAGGCTGCCCGTAACCTGAAAGAATATGAAAAACGGGACGAAAGGATTCGGGTGATCCGGCATGCGCAGAACAGAGGGCTTGCAGCGACTTTGAACACCTGTATCGCACAAGCGAGAGGGAAATATATCGCTCGCATGGATGCAGATGATATTTCCAGGCCGCAACGGCTGGAAAGGCAGGTTTGGTTCCTGGAAACCCACCATCAGTATGCATTCGTGGGCTCCAATGCAGATTTGATCGATGAAAATGGTGTCTGGGGAACAAGGACGATGCCGGAGAGGCCAGAACGAAAAGACTTTCTTCCATACTCCCCATTTATCCATCCTTCAGTCATGGTACGCAGGGAAGTCTATCTGATGAGCGGCGGCTATTATGTTTCAAAGGAAACATGGAGGTGTGAAGACTACGAGCTGTTCATGAGGCTGTACGCCCTGGGTTATGTGGGTTACAACATGCAGGAGGTTCTGTTTTGTTATCGGGAAGATAAAGCGTGCTATGAGCGGAGAAAATTTAGATATCGGCTGGATGAGGCGAAGATTCGCCGCCGGAATTTTAAGAATCTCGGTATGGAAGGGCCGGTCGCATGGTTATACACCATCCGTCCGGTGGCTGCAGGCCTGCTGCCGGTTTCGGTTTTAATCCATCTGAAGAGAAGACGGGCGGAAAGAGAGGGAACATCCATTGAATCCCATGAAACAACAGGAAATGTACAAACTGAATGAATACCGAAGACGGCTGAAGAGAACCCCCAAACTGTTAAATGTATCGGAACAGGCTTATAGAAAAGCCCTATCCGGACAGGAGGAGACGGCCGCCGCACAGGCTGTTGTGAGCATGTTTGTGTTAGGGCCGGTGCTCCTTTCCTTTTCCCTGTGGACGCTGAAACAGGCGGAAGAAGCAGGGAAACGCAGGCTGTATTTCCTGGCCAGGGATGGCTGGATGATATACCAAATGGCCCGGTATCTTTGTGAAAGGAAAGCGCTGTCTATTGAGTGTCGTTATTTATATGCCTCCCGTTATGCCTGGCGGATTCCTGAACAGCATCTGATCGGGGAGAAAGCCATGGAGCGAATCTGTCGGGGCGGTCTGGATGTGACTTTTGCGGCTATGATGCGGCGGGCAGGGCTGACGAAGGAGGAAGGGAGCCGGATCGCAGCGCTGATCCGGCCAGGAAGGAAGGAAACGGATATTCTATCCTGGAAGGAGATCCAAAACCTGCGAGGCCCTCTTTCCAGCTGCAGGGAATTCATAGAATTGGCGGATTTCCATTCCAGGGAATGTTATGGAGATACGCTGTCTTATCTGGAGCAGGAAGGGCTGCTGGATGCGGTTCCCTATGGCGTGGTGGACAGCGGCTGGATCGGAACCATGCAGGAGAGCTTACAGCATCTTCTGGAGGGCGCCGGATGCGGCGGAGAGGTTGAAGGCTATTACTTTGGCCTGTATAACCTGCCGCGGGGCGCAGACCGGCGGAATTTCCATGGGTTTTATTTTGAACCGGATTCTGGAGCGTACAGAAAGGCCCGTTTCGCCAACAGTCTCTTTGAATGCATTTTCACGGCACCCCATGGAATGACGCAGACTTATGTATGTAGGAACGGTCGGTGGGAACCTAAATTGGCTTCGGTCCATCCGGCAAATCTGGAATGGATAAAGCGGCAGTTGGATCTTTTGGAACTGTATATAAAGATCGCGGCTGGATTGTACAGCGAGGGCCTTGAGCAGGAGGCTGGGGAACTGGAACTGCAGGGCCTTTTGGAAAGTTTTATGTCGTCTCCCTCCAAGGAGGAAGCCGTTTGTTATGGAAGGGTTCTTTTCTCTGATGATGTGACGGAGGAGCGGATGCAGCCTCTCGCCGCAAAGCTGACGCAGCGACAATTTTGGGAACATCATCCGCTGCCCCGTCTGGGGTTGATGCTGCTTCCGGGGAAAAGGAAGCTTAAGGACAGCGGTTGGATCGAGGGGAGTATCCGGTTGTATGCAGGAAATCTGTACGGGTGGCACAGGATGGGAGCCATCCTCTATAAATATGCCTTATATGCGAGGATGCAGCATGGCTACAAAAAGGGATGAAAGGCAGCTTAGGGAATGAGGAAATATGAAGAACCAAAACAGTACCTTTTCGTCGTCAGACAGCTGGTGGCAAGGGAGATCAAAAGGAAATATTCCAGGTCATACCTTGGAATCTTGTGGAGCGTGCTGAACCCACTGCTTAACATGGTGGTGCTTTCTTTTATTTTTACGCAGATGTTCAGCCGCAGCATTGAGAACTATCCCTTATATCTGCTGAGCGGCCAGACGATCTGGCAGCTTTTCACAGGGGCGACCAATTCGGCGATGACTTCTGTAGTGGATAACCGTGTGATGCTCGCCCGCGTGAAATTTCCTATGAAAATATTTCCCATTGCGCGGGTTTACAGCGCGCTGGTCAATTACCTGTATACCTTTGTAGCCTATCTGCTGATGCTTCTGGTATTCCGGATACGGCCGGGAATGACAATGACAGTGGCTCCAGTGATCATCCTGTGCGTGACGCTGTTTTCATTGGGAATAGGCTACCTGCTCTCGGCGGCCTATGTCTTTTTTGCAGACATCAAATATTTGTATTCCGTACTGCTGAGCTTATGGATGTATTGTTCCGCGATTTTCTATCCCGTAGAACAGCTTCCGGAGACGATCCGAAGAGTGATTGAGGCCAATCCGATATATAACTACATCGCCTGCATGAGGAATGCCATGCTCTATGCCGCGTGGCCGACAGGTGCACAGTGGATCCGGATGTTTGCTTGGGCGGCCGGAATGTATATAGCAGGGAGCCTGGTTTTCAGGCTGAGCCGCAATCGGATCATGCAGACGGTTTGAACGAAATAGCTCATGGGCGGGAGAAGGACTCAGAAAGTTATGGAAATTGGAAGAATGGATCAGAAACAGAATAAGGAAAACAATTTTCTGACGGAACGCAGGGTGGACGCAGAGGCGGTGCACACACACAGAAGGATTGCCGGAGCATGGGCAAGCTATGTGATACGTTTGAGTGTGGCGCTGCTTTGTATTCTGGCTGCTTCGCTGACAACTTCCGTTCCCGCCCATGCGGAGAATGCTTCCATCACCTACGGCTCGTCAGAATATACGCCGATTGAAGACGGGGAGTTTCAGATCGGCCTGTATATTCAATGCGATGCGCCAGATTTCGTCTATACTGTTACCATGCAATATGATCCTGCAAGGATGGAATATCTGGGCGGAGCGGATGTGGGCGGAAACGGGACACTTCAGTTTGCAGGAAACGGTTCGGGAGGGGAACAGCGGTATATGCTCACTTTCCGTGCTCTGTCAGAGGGCGACGGCTCTATCAGCGTAACGGAGGCTTCCGTGATCACGGTATCTTCCGCTGAAACAGCAGGCGAAGGTGAAATGGGAGCTGGCATGGATGCGCAGGAGGTCCAGGGGGACGCTGCAGTACCTAAAGAAGCGGTGCTTACGGCTCTGGGTAGCGCGGCTGTCAGAGTACAGCCTTCGGTGGACTGCAGCCTTTCGGGACTTTCGATAGAGGAGGTTCCTTCCTTTGAACTAGAGCCCGGCGTCTATGAGTATGAACTGGAGGTTCCGGCGGATACGGAGGAGCTTCGGCTTGAAGCCGCGGCGCAGGACGAAAGAGCGTCCGTTGATATTTCCGGAACGGCCCTTGACGTTGGAGAAAACGTAATCACGATAACAGTGAGCAGCACGGCGGAGACAGTACAGTATTTTCTCCATGTTACAAGACCGGAAGCCGAACCGCATTCGGAAATAATGGAGGAAACGGAAACTGCTTCTGCCCTCCTTTGGGAAACGGAGGAAGAAGAGCAGGAAGCGGTTCCAGCTTTTTCCGGTACTGTAAACAATCCAGAAGGGCAGGCGCCGGAGCGGGAAACACACACTGAAGGGAAATTAGATGAAATAGGGCAGTCTCGAACCGGGGGAACAGAAGCAGAAGGTGCCTGGATTCCCACCATCCAATATCTGATCCTGATAGGCGGTCTGACGCTAGTGGCTGCTACAGGAGGGCTTGTTTTTTCCCTATGGAAAAGAAAAAGAAGGGAAGAGGAATATTTTGACGAAGACGACGAAGAGTGGATCGATCTGACCGAGGATGAAAGATGGCTGCGTTGGCTGGAGGAAGTGGAAGAGGCCGAAGAGGAGATGGGCGGAATGGAGAATTGCGGGAAAACGGTTGAGTCAGAAAAAATCAGGGTTATCCAGCAACCGGAAACCGCAAAGCCGAAGCCGGAATCCAAAAAGTCGGCGGAAACGAAACCGATATCTATGAAGACAACCGAAGGTGTAACGACTCCGGTCATCCGTATAGAGAATGTAAGTATGCGTTTCCGGATCAGCGAGGTTAATGCGGGAAGTCTGAAGGAGTACCTGCTCGCTACTGTGAAGAGGCAGAATCGTTATCATGAGTTGGAAGCGCTTCAGCATATTTCTTTTGAGATCGGAAAGGGTGAGGTTGTCGGGATTATCGGAACAAACGGCTCCGGAAAAAGCACCCTTCTGAAACTGATTGCAGGTGTCCTGAAGCCGTCTGAAGGAAAGATTGAGGTAGATAGGAAAAAGGTTCAACTCCTCACCCTAGGAACCGGTTTTGATTCGGAACTGACAGCACGGGAAAATGTTTATCTGAACGGTGCGAT
Organism: uncultured Lachnospiraceae bacterium; assembly: GCA_900555195.1. Classification (GTDB taxonomy): domain Bacteria; phylum Bacillota; class Clostridia; order Lachnospirales; family Lachnospiraceae; genus Eisenbergiella. The sequence goes on along the minus strand of USKC01000108.1, from coordinate 474 downwards.
TATCGGCTACAGCAGGGAATATATCGACGAAAATTTTGATAAAATTGTTGAATTTGCAGAACTGGAAGGATTTATGGATGAAAAGATCAAAAATTTTTCCTCGGGAATGACCTCACGCCTCGGTTTTGCCATTGCTACCGTAGGGGAAACCGCCGAGATCCTTATTCTTGACGAGGTGCTCAGCGTAGGAGACATGTTCTTCCGGCAAAAGAGCGAGAAACGGATTAAGGAAATGATTCACAGCGGTTCCACTGTACTTATTGTGTCCCATTCCACAGATACTATCATAAAGAACTGTACGAAAGCCGTATGGATTGAAAAGGGTGTGCTGCGAGAGATCGGCGAACCGGAAAAGGTCTGCGAAGCGTATCGGAAGATGGCGGGATAAGCGATCCGGTAGGATAGCAGATAGGGCAGATACAACTAAAAACGGATATATAGGAAGAGTAAAGATGGCACTCAGGATGAATATTT
>USKC01000107.1 GCA_900555195.1 uncultured Lachnospiraceae bacterium | reverse complement strand
AACGGACAATTGCCACGAGAAAACCAAGCACAATACCCAGAATCACCGCAAAAAAAGTGATCAAAAGTGTGGTCTTCAATCCATCCGTCAGATATTTCCACCGATCATCTTTGATGAAATTCAAATAAAACGCATCATAAAATTTCTGCATCTCAACCTCACATCCTGCCTCAAAGAGGGCTCCTCTTAAGTCAAACAGGCGCTGCGCTCAGCGAACACCCTTATTTCAAGAAAAGGCTCCTGAGACTGACGCCAGGAGCCTTCCGGAATCATACATTTTATTCCTTTACAATAATCACCTGTTTGGAAGAAGCGTAGCTATCCGTGAAATCAACGCTCTGCAGGCGGTCTTCCGTAACAGTCATTCCCGCCACGCCGATGTCCGCTTTGCCGGACTGAATCGCGTTGATGATGGCATCAAATTCCATATCTTCCACCTTCAGTTCATATCCCAGAACATCGCATACGGCCTGCGCCATATCCACATCAATACCGACGATCTGATCTCCTGAATAATATTCATAAGGCTCAAAATAAGCATTCGTCGCCATCACAAGCGTTCCATTGGAGCGATCCACATCTGCTGGAGATTCATATGGGAACTGTCCTTTGGTATCGTCTCCAATATAATTCTTGATAATATTATCCAGTGTTCCATCTGCCTTTAAAGTAGCAAGCGCCTCATTGATCTGAGCTGTCAATTCTGCATTGTCCTTAGACACGCAAATCGCATATTCTTCCTCTTCAAACGCATCATCCAGAATCTTCAGGCCTGTGGTATTAGCCACAAACGCCTGCGCAGGCTGCTCATCAATCACAACACAGTCAACTTTACCCTGAAGCAGTGCCTGAACCGCATCATTCCCCTTGTTAAAACGCTCAACCGTGGAGCCCTCTTCTTCATAATCAGATGCAAAAATATCTCCCGTGGTTCCCAACTGCACACCGATCGTCTTGCCTGCCAGATCATAGGCCTCTGCAGAGGCTTCGTCAGACACAGCCGTGGTTTCCTCCGCCGCCGTAGTGCTCTCCGCTGCTGCTGTGCTCTCCGCTGCCGCAGTGCTTTCTTCCGCCGCAGAACTCTCCGTCGCTACAGTGCTCTCTGCTGCAGTGCTCTCAACAGCTGTACTCTCCGCTGCGCTTTCCGTTTCACTCGTGCTGCTTCCGCACGCCGCCAGAGACAGCGTCATGCATACGGCCAGCGCCATTGCCAACATCTTTTTCATATTTTCCTCCTTGCGCCAGAAGGCGCTAATGCATAATTATACAACTTTCTTACTAATATTATCACAGTTTATTTAAAAGGCAAGTCTTTTTTAAGCGATTCTGCGAAAAATCAGCCCGGTCATGTTCCATTTTATGCAAACGGCATGTAAAACGGCCACCCATTTGGAGCGCCCGGATTCCTACCCATGCACACAGGGCAGGAGTCTAGGCGCTCCAAGATGAGTGGCCGCTCCCCGAACAGTCCGTATTCTTTTCTTACCATTCCATAACGATGCTTCCCCAGGATAAGCCTCCGCCAAATCCGGAAAGAACGATTTTATCTCCCCGCTCAAGCATTCCTTTCCGGTTGATCTCATCCAGAAGCACAGGAACGCTGGCGGCAGACATATTCCCACAGTGATCCAGACTGATCGGGAACTTCTCTTCCGGCACGCCCAATCTCTTGGCTACGGACTGCAGGATGCGTAGGTTCGCCTGATGCAGCACGAAATATTTGATCTCTCCCACTTCCAGTCCAGCGTCATCCAACGCTTTTTTGATGGAGGCCGGTACACAGGTTACCGCAAACTTATAGACCTCCTTGCCGTCCATATGCACATATTCATATTCCCGGCCGGTGGAAACAAGGGGATTGTTGTTTCCTCTGTTCGCACACAGAAGCGCCTCCCCCCGCTTCCCGTCACATCCCTGGTCAAACCCGAGAATTCCCTTCTCGTCCAGCCTGATTACGGCTGCCCCAGCTCCATCTCCGAACAGGACACAAGTGCTTCTGTCGCTCCAGTCCATAATCCTGGAAAGAACCTCTGCTCCTACCACCAGGGCATTCTGAAATCTTCCTGCCCGCAGGAAAGCATCTGCCGTCTCCAGGGCAAACAGAAAGCCGGAGCAGGCTGCATTCACATCAAAAGCCATCGCCCTGCCGGCTCCCAGCCTCGCCTGAAGTTCACATGCAGCGGATGGCGTTACATGATCGGCGGTTACGGTTCCAACCAGGATCAGTTCCAGTTCTTCCGGCCGTATTCCAGCCTGACAAAGAGCCTGCCTTGCCGCCTCTTCAGCCAGCCAAGCCCCCGTCTCTTCTTTTACCAGGCGCCGTTCCCGAATTCCCGTCCTGCTGCTGATCCATTCATCTGATGTATCCATGATTTCAGACAGCTGGTCATTCGTGACTCTCGTCTGCGGCAGACAGCTTCCTGTCCCTATTATCCTGCTCGTCATCCTATCCTCCATTCCTATGTGAATTCCTTCATAATTTCTTTCACATATTCCATCTTTTCCGCTCTCCAGGCATTGCTGCCGCAAAACAGCAGGCCGTTTTCCACATCTCCCTTCACCGCGCGGATGAGCGCTTCCGCAATACAGTAAGGGGTCACAGCGGGCGTACATGTCTTAATGCAGCCATGGCAGGGGCCATGTGGAATCCGCTCTGATGCTGCCCGTTCCAAAAACGCATTGCGGATTGCCCGCCCAGGCATTCCAACCGGACTCTTTGTCAGCACGATATCTTCCTTGCGCGCCCGCAGGTATGCATCCTTATAGGCCTGTGACGCATCGCACTCCCAGGTGGTCACAAATCGGGTGGCCAGCTGCACACCCGCAAATCCCATCTCAAAATACGGTTCCGCGTCCGCACAGGAATAGATCCCTCCAGCCATAACGACAGGTATCATCCGTCCCTCTGCCTTCCCGTATGCCCGGACAGCTTCCAGAATGCGGCGGGCTTCTTCTTCAAAGTGAAGCCCTTCAATATCCGCCAGCTGCTTTTCGTCGAATCCCAGATGGCCGCCCGCCAGGGGGCCTTCCACCACAATCAGGTCCGGGATCCGGCCGTATTTTTTCTTCCAGTATTTAAGAATCACCTGAACGGATTTCAGGCTGGAGCAGATAGGCGCAAGCAGCGTCCGCTGCGCCATCCTGCCCTCCGCTTCCAGCTCCCGTTCTGCCGTTATCGCCGCTTCCGGTAGCGTGACGGGCAGACCCGCCCCGGAGATAATCAGATCCGCTCCTGCTCTCACCGCAGCGCGGACATATTCTTCATATCCCCGGGTAGCGACCATAATATTTACGCCGATTATGCCGCCCTGCGCCTTCTCTTTGGCCCTCCTGATTTCTTCCTCCAGGGCGCGCAGATTCGCTTCATGCGGGTTCCGGTCATAATCCGGCTCCCGATATCCGATCTGCGCGGAGGACAGTACGCCGATTCCCCCCTGTGCCGCCACTGCTCCCGCCAGGCCGGACAGACTGATTCCAACACCCATCCCGCCCTGAACCACGGGAATGCGTGCCGTCAAGTCACCGATTTGTAAAGGATCTATCTTCATCGCATCAAGCCTTTTCCGGGTCGCTCACCACGAAGGTCAATTCTGCTTTTGCCACCAATTTGCCGTTCACAGTCGCCTTCGCGCTGCCTACGCCGACCGGGCCTTTTGCCTTAATGATCTCGGTCTCCAGCATCAGCACATCCCCCGGCGTCACCTTTCCTTTAAAGCGCGCCTGATCAATCCCGCCGAAAAGAGCCAATTTCCCCTTGTTCTCCGGCAGGCTCAGGATCGCAACCGCTCCGGTCTGTGCCAGCGCTTCCAGAATCAGGACGCCCGGCATCACCGGTTCCTGCGGAAAGTGCCCTGCAAAATAGGGCTCGTTATAGCTGACACACTTTTTCCCCACCGCTCGTTTTCCCGGCTCCAGTTCTTCAATCGTATCGATCAGAAGCATGGGCTGCCTGTGCGGTATGATTTCCATAATCTGTTTCGTGGTAAGGGCCATGGAAAATTCCTCCTTAATCCGTATATTTTTTTACCAGCAGGCTTGCGTTGTGGCCTCCAAATCCCAGGGAATTGGAGAGCGCATACATTGTCTCCTCCTCCACAGGTTCTTTGCAGTAATCCAAGTCGCATTCCTCATCCGGCACCTGTAAGCCTACTGTAGCATGAAGGTAATTTTCCTGCAATTCTTTTACACAGGTGATGAACTCCACCGCTCCGGCCGCCCCCAGAAGGTGCCCGATCATGGACTTGGTGGAATTGATATGGATCTTCTTCGCGTGCTCTCCAAACGCCAGCTTGATCGCCCGGGTCTCAAACAGATCATTCAGCTGCGTGCTGGTTCCGTGCGCATTGATATAGGTAATGTCCTCCAGGGCTATGCCCGCATCCTGCACCGCATTTTCCATGGCCTTTGCCGCCCCGGATCCATCTTCTGCCGGAGAAGTGATATGAAAAGCATCTGAACTGCAGCCGTATCCCACCAGTTCCGCATAAATCTTCGCTCCGCGCGCCTTGGCGTGCTCCAGTTCTTCGAGTATGACGATTCCTGCACCCTCTCCCATGACAAAGCCGTTTCTTTCCTTATCAAAAGGGATGGAACATCTGGCCGGATCTTCACTGCTGCTGAGCGCTGTAAGCGCCGTAAATCCCGATATCCCTATGGGAGTTATGCTTCCTTCCGAACCTCCGGCTACCATCACATCCGCTTCGCCGTGCTGAATGCTGCGCATCGCTTCCCCGATGCAGTTGGTTCCTGTGGCACAGGCTGTCACCACATTGATGCTCTTTCCCTTCAGCCCAAACTGGATCGATACATTGCCGGAAGCCATATTGCTGATCATCAAAGGCACCAGGAATGGATTCACCCGGTTCGGCCCTTTTTCCAGCAGCTTCTTATGCTCCCTCTCCATCGCCTGCAGGGAACCGATCCCGGAGCCGACCGCAACGCCGACGCGCCAGGGATCTTCTTTTTCCATATCCAGCCCGGCATCTTCCATGGCTTCCTTTGCCGCAGCCACCGCATACTGGCAGAACGCCTCCATGCGCTTTGCAGCTTTCGGATCCATGTACTGTTTGGCGTCAAATCCCTTCACTTCAGCGGCCAATTTGCATTTATATTCAGATGCATCAAACTTGGTAATGGGGCCAAATCCAATCCTTTGTTCCTTCACGCTCTCCCAGAACTCTTCCACGGTAAGCCCGATCGGCGTAATCGCGCCCATTCCTGTCACTACCACTCTTCTACTCATCTCGCACCTTTCCTTCCTCTTTGACATCCTTGTCATTTCCTCTCAGCCCGCTCAGATTGCCATCCCGCCATCCACGCTGATTACCTGCCCTGTAATATAGGCCGCTCCTTCATCCGCGAGAAATGCCACCACTTCAGCCACATCTTCCGGCTTTCCTTCCCGCTTAAGGGGTATCTGAGAAAGAATCTGTTTCCTCGCCTCTTCCGGCATAGCCGCCGTCATATCCGTCGTGATATAGCCGGGGGCCACCGCATTCACCGTCACATTTCTTCCGGCCAGCTCTTTCGCCACGCTCTTGGTCAGCCCGATCACGCCCGCCTTGCTGGCCGCATAGTTCGCCTGCCCTGCATTGCCGAGCACGCCCGATACAGAAGACAGATTAATGATCCGTCCGCCGCGCAGCTTCAGGAAATTCCTGTACAGATGGCGTATGGTATTAAACGTTCCTTTCAGGTTCGTGGCGATCACTTCATCAAAATCGCTCTCCTTCATCCCTGCCACCAGATTATCCCTGGTGATCCCGGCATTGTTCACCAGAATGTCCACATGCCCGAACAGCTCCAGCGCTTCTTTGACCATCTGCCCGCAGGCATCATAATCTGCCACAGAGCACTGCAGGATCTCGGCACGGCGTCCCATCTCGCGGATTCTTTCTGCGGTCTCCTCCGCCTGCTGCCTGCTCCCATTATAATTGATGATAACGTCCGCGCCTCTCTCCGCCAGAGTCAGCGCGATCTGACGCCCGATCCCTCTTCCGGCTCCCGTTACCAACGCCACTTTTCCTTCCAGCATCTTTTCCTCCATTCCGAAGCGTGCCAGCGCATTTACAGTTTCTCCAGGTCCTCTGTGCGCTCCACGTTCTTAACCGTTACATCCCTGTTGATTTTCCGCATAAATCCGGACAAGGTTTTTCCCGGCCCGATCTCTATAAATGTATCCACACCGTCCGCAATCATGCGTTCCACGCACTGCTGCCACCTCACCGGAGAGGATACCTGGCGGATGAGCAGTTCCTTCACTGCGGAAGCGTCGGTCACATAGTCCGCCGTCACATTGGACAAATAGGGCGTTGCGATTCCCCGAATGGATATGGTCTCCAATTCTTCACCCAGCCTTCTTCCCGCATCCCGCAGCATAGGGGAATGGAAGGGGCCGCTCACCTTCAAGGGAACGCATCTCTTCGCGCCGGCCTCTTTCAGCTTCTCGGCAGCCGCGTCCACGGCGGCCTTCTCCCCTGTGATCACCGTCTGCCCGGGACAATTATAATTCGCTACGGATACTTCCCCATCCGCCTCTTCGCAGATACGGGCGATCGTATCGCCGTCCAGCCCGAGGATCGCCGTCATAGCGCCTCCGGTGGGCACCGCTTCCTGCATATAGATCCCTCTCTTACGCACACAGCGGAACAGATCTTCCAGGCTCATCACGTCCGCCACAGCCAGCGCGCCGTATTCTCCAAGGCTTAGACCCGCTGCCACGTCCGCATGCAGCCCTCTTTCTTCAAGCACTTTCATAAGGGCCACCTCCACGGTGAGCATGGCGATCTGCGTGTATTCCGTAATATGGATCTGTTCATTTTCTTCAAAACACAGCGCTGCCACATCCAGCCCGGCGCTGTTTCCAGCTATATCAAAAATCTGCCTGCATACCTGGAATCCGTCATAGAAGTCCTTTCCCATTCCCACATACTGTGAACCCTGACCGGGGAAAATAAATGCTGTCTTTCCCATCTTACCTCCCATTAAACGTCGTATACCGTCTTTATTTTGAAATTCAAACTATTTGCCTGTAAAAAAAGGGACATTCTGCCCCTTTTTTCCATATATTGTAAAAAATCGGTCTTATAGGCTTATTCGCGATTCAGAAGGGCACAGCCGTCGCGCACCACTTCCTGAATAATTTCACGGCAGGTCTGTTCCTGCGTGACCAATCCCGCACACTGACCAGCCATCACGGTTCCGTTTACCACGTCTCCGTCGATCACCGCTTTTCTCAAAGAACCGAGCGTCAGATATTCCAATTCTTCAAAGGATGCGCCTTCACGCTCCAGCTTCAGATATTCTCTTGTCATCTTATTGCGGATCTGACGCACAGGATGGCCCGTGCTCATTCCGGTCACTTCAGAATCGATATCCCTGGCTTTGATCACTTTCTGTTTATAATTTTCGTGCACGATGGATTCCTTCGCCACCACGAACCGGGTTCCCATCTGGACGCCTTGTGCTCCCAGCATGAATGCCGCTGCGAAACCTCTTCCGTCCGCAATTCCGCCCGCAGCTATGACGGGGATATTCACAGCATCCACCACCTGCGGAACCAGGGTCATCGTCGTAGCGGAACCAATGTGTCCGCCGCTTTCCATGCCTTCCGCAACAACAGCATCCGCTCCGGCACGTTCCATCATCTTGGCCATGGCCACACTGGCGACCACAGGGATCACCTTTACACCGGCCTTTTTCCACTGTTCCATGTGTTTTGCCGGGCTTCCGGCGCCAGTGGTAACCACCTTCACGCCCTCTTCCACGACCACTTTTGCCACCTCGTCCGCATTGGGATTCAGCAACATGATATTGACACCGATGGGTTTGTCCGTCAGCTTCTTGGCCTCACGAATCTGCTCCCGCACCACTTCAGGCGGCGCGCTGGCAGCACCGATCAGTCCCAGGCCGCCTGCTTCAGATACAGCTGCCGCCAGATGATATTCCGCCACCCAGGCCATGCCGCCCTGGATCACCGGATATTCAATTCCGATAAGCTCTGTTAACGCCGTTTTCATTATGCTTCAATACCCTGGGCCTTCAGATATTCCACCACAGAGCCTACAGTCGTCAGCTTTTCAAGCTCTTCAGCAGGAATCTCCACGCCGTACTCCTCTTCCACAGCCATAACCAGTTCAAAGAGATCCAAAGAATCCGCTCCCAGATCATCCTTAAAGGAAGAATCTTCCGTGATCTCAACACCTTCCAGATTCAACTGTTCCTGAATGATTTCAATAACTTTCTCCAACATTTTAATATCTCCTTTTTTGTTTTTATAAGAAAGTTTGACACTCAAAGTATATGCGCTATCCCTTTGTTTGTCAACCTCTTCTTTTGAAATTCATACCTGCAGCGCCTGATATACTTCCCGTCTGCTGATGCCCCGATCCTTCGCCACACATCTCATGGCTTCTTTTTTATCCATTCCCTGCTTCGTATAGAGAAGCATGTGCTCCTCAATGGACAGTTCCTCAAACGCGGCTTCCTTTTCCCGCTTTTTTTCCTCACGGCTCTTTCCTTCCAGAACGAGCACATATTCTCCGCGGGGTTCCTGTGTCTCATAATAGGCGATTGCGCCCTGAAGCGTGGTGGGAAATACGGTTTCAAACTTTTTGGTCAGTTCCCTGCACAGGGTAATCTTGCGTTCCCCAAGCGTCTCATACAGAGCGTTCAGCGTGCGCACCAGATGATGCGGCGCTTCATAGAGGATGATGGTTCTCGTCTCCTCTTTTAATTCTTCCAGGACAGCCCTGTATTCCTTTTTATCTTCAAAGGGGAGAAATCCTTCAAAACAAAACCGTCTGGTTCCCAGCCCCGACAACGTCAAAGCGGTAATGCAGGCCGCCGGTCCCGGCAGAGAGGTCACCTTAAGCCCTGCCTCGTGACACATTCTTACCAAAACCTCTCCCGGATCGGAGATCGCCGGCGTCCCGGCATCGGTGATCAAAGCAATCTCCTTTCCCGCCTCCAGCTGTGCGATCAGTTCACGCGCCTTTTCCACCTTATTATATTCATGATAGCTTGTCATCGGTGTGTGTATCTGAAAATAATTCAACAGTTTCCTGCTGTTGCGCGTATCTTCTGCTGCAATCAGATCCACACCATTCAGCGTTTCCACCACCCTGGGCGTCATATCCTTCAGATTCCCAATGGGCGTGGCGCACAGATAAAGCGTT
>USKC01000106.1 GCA_900555195.1 uncultured Lachnospiraceae bacterium | reverse complement strand
CGAGATAGCTCAGCTGGCTAGAGCATACGGTTCATACCCGTAGTGTCGAGGGTTCGAGTCCCCCTCTCGCTATTATAGAACAAGCGGAAGCGTGTATATCGTTTCCGCTTTTTTTATGAGAACAACAACCTAAGAGCCCTTACCTCAATCATTTTCCTCTCTTTTACAGTTATCTCAAGAAGCCAATATTCTCTTTATGCATTTCCGGAGAGTCAGGCTTCTGGCTAACTCTCCGGAAATATGTTCAATTATGAATGGGCCGCAAACCACTCCCCTGCCATCTTCTTGATGACCTCATGGCGGCTCTCCTGTCCAGACGCTTTTTTTAACGCCTCATTCATGATCCGTTCCAGTTCATTTTGATCGTTAAGTCGGATCAATGTATTCTGTTCATCCAGCACATATACGCCTTCCGGCAGTTCATTCAAAGAACTTAAACGGTAAGCCTCTCCTGTAGCCGCATCTGTGAACGCAGCGCGATGGGCTTCCCCTTTCTGGTTCGTCTCTTGTTTATCCGTCTCTCCCAGGCCTACGCTATGGGCATAAGGAGTAATAATGAGCCGTTTTGTATGGGCGACCTCCTGAGGCGTGAAAAAGAATCTGTGGTCGGAATGCATGGAATATACCACCGTTGTTTCAGCCGAATCGCCCAGAGGCATCATTTTCGCATTTCCTTCTGTAATATCGGCCCCTTGCATATCTACGCTCTTATTGGCCCCAGAATCAGAGCCAAATCCAGGTACAGGATCGAACTGGGTCACATCAAACTTAATGTAATTCTCATATTCCGGAATATTATCATGCACCCATTTTTTTATCATCATAGCCCCCTGCACGCTTGCCACCCCGCCACGGCTGTGACCTCGGAAGCGAAGCCAGATATCGTGGGGATTATCAATCCATATTCGACTTGACAGCGTATTCAGAAGATAGTCCACTCCCATCTGAAGCATATACTCCCTCAAGTTCTCAATGCTATAATCACCGCTGTTGCTCATGCCGCCCAGAGCCAAAGGCCCAGCCATGGTAATCCGGGTCTTGCCGTTCTTCAATTGCGATACAGACTTACGGACATGTTTACGTTTCTCCCTTTTTGTATTTATGTATATCTGTTGGGCCTCACCATATCTTCTGACCACATCCTCATTATGATCATACAATATTTCCTCATTCCCGCCATTCAATTCCTGCTGCAGCTGCTGAAGCTCCTTCTCCTGTGCCTGTTGTATCGCATTGGCCTTTGCTTCCCTCTTAATCTGTTTCACACTCTTTACCCCAGGAAGCCAACCGAACCACTTATTATACCAATGCACATTCGCTTTCATATAATCCCGAATGTCGCTCTTACCCTTAACCTTACGGTAATCACTGCGGAACTGCTTAAACCCTGACCCCGAAATATCAAACTCCAGCACTTCCTTTCCCTCCAGAGCCAACCTCGTTCCTCTGGAATGATGCAGCTTGGTTTTCCTCAAATCACCTTCTGTCTCATTGCGAAATGCATCTATATCCCTATAGGCCTCTGGCATTACAGCCATTACCGCATTTCTGATACTTCCAATATTAGAAGCCCGCATATGCTTATTGCGGGTATCCCGTTCGTAGTCCTGGGCAGTCATATGTTGCTGCACATAATAATCTGTAACGGTATCCTCTTGCTGCACTACACCTGACAAATTACTCTGCTGCCGTCTTCTTTCTATTTCCTGCTGGGATTCACCCTGTAGCATCGCAGTTCCTCCTGTCATAGTTTTTCCTCCCCATCTCTGTTTTCCATCTCATCCTCTCCACTATAATAACATCCTCTTCTCACCAAAAGCGGTTCCGCATCTGGAAATAGTCCGCCGAGTAAACTTACCGCCGCCTCGGAACGGCAAACAATTCGTACCTGTGTATCAGGTGCATACTTTTTCTCTGCAGCCCGAAGCGCATAGCAGATCAGGCCCGCCATCAATGCCGGGCGGTTAATTAACGTACGCAGGAGCACCACATCCAACACCCCGTTGCCCGCATACTGCACCAGAAGGGCCCCTTCTATGTTTTTCCCATCCATATATACGCAACTTACAGAGCACTCATACTCCTTCAGCGAATACGGAAGATCTTGCCAAACACCCGGAAGTTCTAACACAGATTTAACAAAGCGCCCAAAAGCAGGCTGAGGAACCTCCTGAAGGGAATGCAAAGCCACTGCCTGTTTCTTCTGGAATTCTTTCTTTTTGGACAATTCCCCCAGTTCTACCGTCAGATCGTACCTATTAATCATTCCAAAGTGGAAGCCCCAGGCTTCTAGATATGCGCAAAGCAGGTTATATTCTTCCGGCATGGGAATATCGCACAGCGCATATTCTATCCCGCTCTCATCCATAACACCAAAGAACGCATCCATGAGCTGATCTGCCACCCTCTGTCCACGATATTCCGGGGCGATATACAGCCATAGAATCCTCGCAGCAACCATTTCTTCATCGCTGCTTCCTTCCTCTACACTGAATACAAGCATACCCGCTGCTGATTTTCCTCCCTCATCTTCCCAAATCGCCCCAAGGGCGAACACGGAAGGACGGTTCAGTAGAAGATACTGTTCTTCAGGCATGAGTTTTTCAAAAACCGGCTTATTTGTTTCATCGATACTGGAAATAATCATATCAATCTCCATTCCGGAGCGTCGGCGGCAAGTCAGATGCCTAAAAGCTATTTGCGACGCTCCGGCACAAATAGCCAACGGACTCTTCTGTTTGTGAAACAATAAGCCATCAGACTTATTGTTCACGCTATGCTTTCCTTTTTTGGCTTTTCATACGGGTATTCTAAGATAGTATCTACTATAACAGAACATCTGGCAATTTCCCACAGGGCAAAAGCCATGCTTCTCCCCGACAAATACACAAAAAGCGGATCGGAACACCCATATATCCCGTGTCCCAATCCACTTTTCTATCAATTTCATTTTTATGGAGAAGCCGCCAGCATTTTATATCTCCTCAAGAAAATATCCGGCTAATGCATATGTTTGCGTTATCCGATCACCTTGCGAGGGATTCCACAAGCGCTTCCTTCAGACTTCCAAGCCTTCCGAGAGATTCCTCGTTCAGGGCGGATTTAACCGTTACGATGGGTTCCAAAACACGCATGTCCTTCATACCTTCCAGGAATTCCTTCATCTGTTTACCGGCCACAGGCCCCCAGGAACCATTTTCAATTAACCCAAAGGTACGATTCTGAAGATTCAGCGCCTTCATATCATGCAGAAAGTTCAGCATGGCAGGATAGATGCCATTATTATAGGTGGGCGCAGCCAGCACCAAATGACTACAACGGAACACTTCTCCAATCAGAGTGGATACATGCGTAGAAGATACGTCATGTACGGCGATCTTCTTTATCCCGGCCTCTGCCAGATCGTTGGCCAGGCGGTTGGCCACATTCTCCGTATTCCCATACATGGAAGCGTACAGGATCGCTACAGAATGTTCTTCTGGCTCATAGCGGCTCCACAGATCATATTTTTCCAGCAGATAGCCCAAATCACTGCGCCATACCGGCCCATGCAGCGGACAGATCGTTTGAATATCCAGGCCGGAAAGCTTCTTCAGCGCAGCCTGTACCTGGGGGCCATATTTCCCCACGATATTGCCATAATAGCGGCGAGCATCTTCCAGCCAATCTCCGTCGAAATCCACTTCATCATTGAACAGATTGCCGTTCATAGCGCCAAAACTTCCAAAAGCATCCGCAGAAAACAGGATCTTCTCATTTTCTTCGTATGTCACCATGACCTCAGGCCAATGAACCATGGGCGCAAAGTAAAAACTCAGAGTGCGGCTTCCCAGCTTCAGCTGGTCTCCTTCCTTTACCGTCACCATTCTTCCTTCCAGATCAAGGCCATAGAACTGCTTGATGATATTGAAAGTTTTGGCGTTGCCAACCACCTTCATATCCGGATAACGCAGCAACAGTTCATCTATATTCGCACAGTGATCCGGTTCCATGTGATTAACGATCAGATAATCCAGCGGACGTCCATTCAAAGCATGCTGAACATTCTCAAAAAACTGACGGGAAATGGAACTGTCAACCGTATCCACCAGCGCAGTTTCCTCGTCCAGTATCAAATAGGAGTTATAAGCCACCCCTCTTGGAATCGGAAACAGGTTTTCAAACAGGGCCAAGCGGCGGTCATATCCTCCTACCCAGATCACTCCATCTGTTACCTTGCGTGTACAGTACATGTTCATCTTCTCCTCTCTGCTTACAAGATCTGTTTCGATCTCATACATCCATAATTCATCGCACTCTGTTTACCGTAACATTATACCTGTCATGAAGGCATTCGGGAAACAGAACGTCCTGTTAGGTATTACAAACTTTTTGTATTATACTCCATTTTTATAGAACACACAACCTTCTGCCTGCGGCGGCAGCGATTTTGTACAGTTCATCTCTCAGCAAATCTGTAACTGCATCCGGACATTCCAACCGCTTCGCGATAAGCCGGATGTTTCCTGTAGTTCCGTTTTCATACGATCCGCGCAGTCCATACTCAAACCCGGCTGAGCAACAATATGATTTTTACATCCGATCCGGCGCCTTAAATCCCAGCAGATCGATACAAGTCTCCAACACGTTCCGGGTGAGGATGAGCAGGGCGATCAAGCCCGCTTTCTTTTCAGCGTCCTCCTCGGTGATGATCTTGGTCTCATGGTAGAAGCGGTTAAAGGCATTGGCCAGGTCATAAATATAAGCGCAGATCTTATGGGGCGCCAGCTCCCTGTATGCCATATCCATCACGCTGCTGTAATTGGCCAGTTCCATCATCAGGGCCTTTTCATCCGGGCTGGCCGCAGGACGGATATGCAGTCCCTCCAGGCTTCCCTGCTGTTCCTGATATTTTGAAAGAATGGACTTGATGCGGACGATGGTATAGAGGATATAAGGGCCCGTATCCCCTTCAAAAGAGGTAAAACGATCCACGTCAAACACATAGTCCTTCCCCGCCTGATTGGACAGGTCGCCGTATTTGATGGCGGCAAGCCCTACCACCTCCGCCGTTTTCTTCGCTTCTTCCTCCGGAAGTTCCTTGCGGCTCTCCCGCATTTTGCGGTACATCTCTTCATCGATCTCCGCAATCAGGTTTTCCAGACGGGGCACGCCGCCCTGTCTGGTCTTGAAAGGCTTTCCGTCCTTCCCGTTCACCGTTCCGAAACCGATATGCGTAAGACGGGTTCCCTCTTCCACCAGGCCGGTCTTTCTCGCGCAGCGGAAAACCTGCTCAAAATGCATGGACTGACGCTTGTCAGTGATATAGATGATGGCGTCCGGATGATATTTTTCCGTCCGCTCCTTGATGGTCGCCAGATCCGTGGTGCTGTAGAGGGCCGCGCCATCGGATTTGAGGATGATGCAGGGCGGCACTTCTTTCGTGTCCGTCTCTTCCTTCACATCCACCACCAGGGCCCCGTCGCTTTCATGGGCATAGCCGCCCTTCTTCATCTCCTCCACCATGCCGGGGATCAGGTACTGGACGGTGGATTCCCCGTTCCACAGATCGAATGCCACATTCAGCTTTTCATAGTTGCGTTTCATATCGGCAACGGATACCCGGATGATGTGATCCCACAGAGCCCTGTGTCCCCGTGCGCCATCCTGCAGAAGGCGGGTATTCTCCATCGCACGCTCCCTGTACGCCTCATCCACTTTGCACTTTCCGCTGGCGGTTGGATAGATCTCTTCCAGCTCAGAAATCGTAAAAGGCGCTTCTTCCGGGTATTCTCCCGCATAGTTCTCATCAAAATAGGGAAGCTCCGGCTTTCGTTCCTGCAGTTCCGTGATGATCTGGCCCATCTGCAGGCCCCAGTCGCCCAGATGGATATCCCCGATCACTTCATGGCCCGCATAACGCGCGATCCGCTTCACGCTCTCTCCAATTACAGCAGAACGCAGATGCCCTACATGGAGGGGCTTCGCCACATTGGGGCCGCCATAATCAATGATAATGGTTTCTTTCTTCTCCGGCGCCTGCATGCCAAATCTGTCCGCCGTGCTCATTTCCTCCAGGTATGAAGCGAGAAAGCTTTCAGAAAGCTTCAGATTCAAAAAGCCTGGCGCCACCGCGCCCACCTCTGAGAAAACCTCGCTCTCCTGCAGCGCTTCCGCCACTTCCTGCGCGATCAGGAGGGGAGCTTTATGATACTTCTTCGCCCCGGCCATTGCGCCGTTGCACTGATATTCGCACAAATCCGGACGATTGGACAAGGTCACTTTTCCCAGTTCCTCATCATATCCTGCCGCCCGGAATCCTTTCTTCATCTCTTCCGAGATCGCATCCAGAATTTTTTTCATCGCCTTTTCCTTTCCGCTCTTCCGCCTGTGCATGCCTTTTGTCCCTCTCCATTTTGGAAAAGATACAGCCGCAGTAATCCTGGCGATAGAGCCCGTATTGCTCCGATAATTCCACGGAGCGCTTATATCCGTTCTTCTTCTTGAAATCCGACGGAAGGAACGACGTGTGATACGCTTCCGCCAGCTGTTCCCCTATCTCATTCAGCCACCCCGCATTCTTCATGGGGCTGATGGTGAGCGTGGTGGTGAAATAGTCATATCCGCCGAGCGCGGCAAGCCTGGCCGTCTCCGAAAGGCGCAGCCAGTAGCAGCGGCGGCATCTCTCTCCGCCCTCCGGAACATCTTCCAGCCCCTTCGCCAGTTCAAAGAACCGTTCCGACTCATAGGCGCCCTTTTCCAGAAGAATTCCGTTCACGCATGGCCGCTCTTTTCCTTCTTCCCGGGACGTCCTTTCCTTTTCCTCATTCATCAGGCGGATCAGCCGTCCCTGTTCCTCCACGCGTCTGTCATATTCCCCGCGCTGTGTGATGTTGGGATTATAATAAAACACGGTAATGTCAAAATACCGGCTCAGGTATTCGAGCACATAGCTGCTGCAGGGGGCGCAGCAGCTGTGAAGGAGCAGCTTTTTTCGTACCGGGGCAAAGTCCGGCTCGGATACCCGCCCGCAACGCTCATCCGGCCCGCGTCTCTCGGCCGGGCTGCGCTGCGCCTTTGCGCCGTGCTGCTCGTCTGCTTCACTCTTTACGGCAGCGCTTCCCGCATATTCCTTCTCCAGCGCTTCCAGGATCTTATCCAGTTCTTTCTGGTAATTCACCCTGTTCATTTCAGGCCTCCGTCCGTTTACCGTTCTTTGGACGCGTCCAGAGCCGCGATATCGATCAGGGTCATTTCATCGCTCTTGGCCTCCAGGCTGCCAACCAGGGCCCGGGCCGTATCCAGGCTTGTCAGGCAGTTGACTCCCGTCTCGATGGCGGTTCTTCTGATCAGGAAACCGTCTCTGGATTTATCCCTGCCCTGCGTGGGAGTATCGATCACCAGATCGATTTTATGTCCCAGGATCAGATCCATCACTGTAGGAGATTCCTGGTTGATCTTATTGACCTTCCGCGCACGGACGCCCGCTTCATTCAGGGCCGCCGCCGTACTTCTGGTCGCATAGATGATATAACCCAATTTTTCAAACCGGCGGGCGATCTCAATGGATTCTCCCTTATCCGCATCCTTCACGGTAATGATCATCCGCTTATGCTTGGGCAGATCGATTCCCGCTCCCAGGAACGCCTTATACAGCGCCTCGTTAAAGGTTTTGGCGATTCCCAGACATTCCCCTGTGGACTTCATCTCAGGCCCAAGGCTGATCTCCGCCCCACGGATCTTCTCAAAGGAGAACACCGGCATTTTGATGGCCACATAGCCTGCTTCCGGCTGCAAGCCGGGTTCGTACCCCAGCTCCCGGATCTTCTTGCCGATAATGACCTGCGTTGCCAGATCCACAATCGGAATTCCTGTCACCTTGCTGATATAAGGCACCGTTCTGGAAGAACGGGGATTGACTTCGATCACATAAACCTCTTCGCCCACCACGATGAACTGGATGTTGATCAGCCCGATCACATGCAGGGAACGGGCCAGCCTACGCGTGTATTCCGCGATGGTCTCTTTCACCTTCTCGCTAACCGTCTGCGCCGGATAAACGGAAATGCTGTCTCCGGAATGTACGCCTGCGCGTTCGATGTGCTCCATCAGGCCGGGAATCAGGATATCTTCGCCATCGCAGACCGCATCCACCTCCATTTCCTTGCCCTGGAGGTACTTATCTACCAGGATGGGATGGTCCTGGGCTATGCGGTTGATAATCGCCATGAATTCCTCGATTTCTTCGTCGGAAATGGCGATCTGCATGCCCTGGCCGCCCAGCACATAGGAAGGACGCACCAGAACCGGATAGCCAAGGCGGTTTGCCACAGCCTTCGCTTCTTCCGCCGTATAGACGGTTCCGCCGCTGGGCCTTGGAATTTCACACTGTTCCAGAATTTCATCGAACAGTTCCCGATCTTCCGCCGCATCCACATTCTCCGCGCTGGTTCCCAGAATCGGAACGCCCATCTTCATCAGGCTTTCCGTCAGCTTAATGGCGGTCTGTCCGCCAAACTGCACCACCGCCCCGTCCGGATGCTCGATGTTCACCACATTCTCCACATCCTCCGGCGTCAGAGGCTCAAAATATAATTTATCCGCAATATCAAAATCCGTACTCACCGTCTCCGGATTGTTGTTGATGATGACCGTCTCATAGCCTTCTTTAGAAAAGGCCCAGGTGGCGTGCACGGAACAGTAATCGAACTCGATTCCCTGCCCGATGCGGATCGGGCCGCTGCCCAACACCAGAACCTTTTTCGGACACACCGTTCCGTCTTTCCGAACCTGGCCGCTGCGGGATTCTTCCGCCTCATTTTCCCCTCCGTAGACGGAGTAATAGTAGGGCGTGCTGGCCTCAAATTCTGCTGCACAGGTGTCCACCATCTTATAAGAAGCCGTGATCTTGTTTTCCAGACGCAGCTTCTTCACCGCTTCCTCGCTCATGCCGGACAGGCGGGCAATCACGTTGTCCGGGAACTCCAGCCGTTTCGCCTCGCGCAGAAGTTCAGGCGTAATGGGGCCTTTCTCCAGCGCTGATTCCATCTCCACCAGCACCGCGATCTTATCGATGAACCAGATATCCACCATGGTGATCTCATGGATGGTCTCATAATCCACACCTTTGCGCAGCGCTTCCGCGATCACATAGATCCGCTGGTCGTCCACCTTCTTCAGCCGCTCCGTCAGCTCCTGTGCGGA
>USKC01000105.1 GCA_900555195.1 uncultured Lachnospiraceae bacterium | reverse complement strand
CAGGGGAGGGATGCCCGGATGGGGCTGACGCCGGAGGACAGAACCGCATCTCCTTGTCATCCTTACTTTGGAAGTGACATTGACTTTTCAGGATATATCTAATAGAATATAGTAAAAATTGTGCGTTATCCCGACATTTTTCGCCAAATGTGGACAGGGAAGGGCGCACGGAATCCAAGGGGGAGATTGAAATGAAATTTTGTCCGGATTGTGGTCACAAATTGCCAGATGATGCCCAGTTCTGCGGGAACTGCGGGGCGGTTCAGCCTCCTGCGCCGGGGCCTGCATCGGGAGCGGCTTCAGGGCCCGCGCCGGGAGCGGGTATGGCAGGAATGCCTGTTCCAAACGCAGGCGCCATGCCGGGAGCAAGAATGACACCCAATTCCAGAAAGAAGCTTCTGACCGGCATTGGAGCCCTGGCAGGAGTGATTATTCTGGCTGTTGTGATCGTTAAGCTGATTGTGCCGCTGTTCGTTTCACCGGCCAAGCAGTTTATTGAGTATCATGAGGAACTGGTGCTGAATGATGTGATCAGCAATTTGGAGGAGCGGCTGGATGCGTTGGGATCGGGACAGTTTTCTTCAGATATCACCATTACCGGAAGCGTGGACGACCCGGAGATTAACTCGTTTCTGGAAGATTCATCCATCTGCCTGAAGCTGGATGTGGATCGCAACAAGGTGCTTGCCAATGGGGAGTTGACCATGATGGGAAGCCCGGTTATGTCCGCAGCCGTTACTTATGACGAAGGGCGCCTGGGCTTGTACCTGCCGGAGGTGGAGGATACTTATTATGTGATGGATCTGGCGGAATTGGTCTATACGATGACGGGAGAGCAGATAGAGTTCGGCGCTTTGTCCCTGCCGCAGCTTTCCGGTGAGGAATGGGGTTCGCTTCTGCGCGCTTACCTTGACGTTGTCTATACGGCGGTGAATGATGAGAATGTGGAAGTAGAGCGCAGCCAGAAGATCCGTCTGGAAGAACTGGGCGGAAGCGTGACCGGGAAGGTATATACCTTTACGCCCCGGGCGGAGGACGTGGAGGATATGCTGACTGCGCTGGCAGATCATCTGCGTGAGGATGAGAATCTGCGCAGCGCGATTCTGAAAACCGTGGATCTGGATGCGTTCGCGAGAGCGATTGAAGTTTTGTATTACGGTTCCTACGGAGGCTATGATATTGAGGGAGCGTTGGATGACGCGCTGGTGGATCTGGCGGATATGCTGGAGGACGAGGCCGCGGATATCGGAGATGCCGTGGAGGATAGCGGATTTAGCTGGACGCTGGGCGTGGACGGCGGCGAGGTGTGCCTGATTCGCCTGGAAATGGACGAGGAAGAGATTGAACTGACCTACGAGCGCGGCGGAGACGAGAAGGAGCGGGAAGAGGCGCTGTACGCCGGTTCTACTTATGGCGATGCATTTATGCTGCTCAATTCCTATGAAAAAGACGGCAGCAGATACATCGGGGAGACGACGTTTACCAACTCTTATGGAGAAGAATACTCCATTGAATATGATTTGGACGAAGAGAAAACCACTTATTTCGGTCTGCCTTACGGAGAATATGCGTTCTCTGCAGATGGTTGGGACGGCGGAGTTGACCTGGTGATAGAGGAAGGGGAGAATGGAGTGGATCATACGCTTCGGATCCAGGATGACTCCTATTTAATAGGCGGTTCCTTCAGCCGGCTGGAGGTGACGGTGAACACCACGGATAAGAGCACCGCATCCGAGCCCAAGGCAGAGCAGGAGGACATCAGCAGCTACAGCGAGGATGAAATGCTTGACTGGTTGTATAACATCACGGATACCCTGCGCTATGAGCTGTATTATAACATGCCCTCCGTATATGATTGAGCCAATGCAGGGTGGAGAGATTCTCTGCACCCTGAAGGGAATTGAGAAGCGGTATTTCTCCAAGGGTGAACCGGTGCTGGGGCCGTTGGATCTTACCGTGCGCTCCGGGGAGATCCTGGGCCTGCGCGGCCATAACGGAGCGGGTAAGAGCACGTTGCTGGGTGTGATCGCAGGCACGATCCGGCCTACGGCGGGAAGCCGTCAGCTTGCGCCACAGGTGAGGGGGCGGATTGGCTATGTGCCGCAGGAACTTTCATTGTATGAAAGCCTGACCGGTTTGGCGAATCTGCGCTTTTGGGGGCTCGCGTGCGGCCTTCCCTCCCGGATAATCGGACGGCGCAGCCGGTGGCTGTTAAAACAGATGGAGTTGGAAGACAAGGGGCGGCAGCCGGTACGCTTTTACTCAGGGGGCATGAAGCGCCGCCTGCATCTTGCGAGCGCGTTGATGGTGACGCCGGCTTTGCTGCTGCTGGATGAGCCTACTGTAGGGGCGGATGTCCATTCCGCGGATCTGATTTGTAAGATGCTGGAGCATGTACGGGACCAGGGAAGCGGCGTGATCCTGGTCAGCCATCAGGCAGGTGAACTGGAACGCGTCTGTGACCGCATCCTTACCCTGCAGGACGGAATTCCTGTCGGAGAGGAGGAGAAAGGCAATGCGCGGACTGAAGGCCGCCCTTTATAAAGATCTGAAGCTGTTCTGGGGCGGTGCAGGGCTGGCCGCCCTGCTGCTGCCGCTGGTTTTGCTGGCTGCGTTGGTGATGGGAATGGGAGACTGGAGTGCGCAGACATTTGTCCGCCCTTTTCCCATTGCGGTGCGTGACCAGGATGAAACCTTGATGTCCCGTTCCCTGGTTTCACAGATTGAGGACATCGAGCTGTTTTCACAGGTACGGCGTCTGGAGCCGCATGAAAGCGACCAGATGGCGATCCAGGAGGGGGTCGCGGCGGTGGTCACCATTCCGGAGAATTTTTTCTATGACCTTTATACCATGAACAGCAGCCCGGTGACGGTGACGCTGAATCGGGATATGGAACTGGAAGCGGCGCTGTTTGAAGGCATTCTTGGGTCGGTAATGGATATCATCCGTGCCGACCAGTCGGCCGCTTTGGGCGTATATCAGCTCTGTTATGGCGAACTGACTCCCGAACTGGAACAAAGCCTGTATGAAGAAGTTTCAGTGGATCTATTTCAGGATGCGCTGGGCCGTCAGAAGGTGTTCGATCAGGCGGTTGCGGCCAGCGACGTGGGAGGCGCGCTGGTGCGGCGTCTGGCGGCCGCAGCCTTGTCGGTATTGGTGATGTTTTTTGCAATGGCAGCGGTAAAAACATTGCCGGAGGAACTCCATCTTGGGGTGCTTCCCAGATATAAGGCGGCCGGGCAAAGCCCGGCTTTGTTTGTATGCTCGAAATTCCTGTTGGCCATGCTGCTCACCCTGCCGACGGTGCTGCTGCTCGTGGCGCTGCTGCGCCCTGTCTCTCCGGGCGTTCTGGCGGTGGTGGTGCTGCTTCTTCTTTTGGGCGCTTTCGGGCCACAGCTGGCGTTGGCTATATGGCTGGATTCAGCGCAGGCGGCGCAGAGATGGGGGAATATCCTTCTGTTGCTGTCCCTGGCGCTGGGAGGCTGCCTTTGGCCGCGTCATCTGCTTCCCGCGCCGCTGCCGCTGTTAGGCCGATTCACTCTGCCCTACTATGCTATGCTTGGGCTGGAGGGAATCGCCCGGGGGGCGGACTGGATGGAAATATTCGGCTTGCTGTGGCCGGTTGCGGTGATGGGCGCAGGAGGGCTGGCATTAGCCTGGCTGGCCGCTCGACGCTCGGCTGTCCGTTCTGCATGGCGCTCTGGCGGCGGAACCATAAACGGGCAAAACCGTGTCGCATGGGCTGAGCCGGGCTGCGGGGCTGTCGGAAAGAGCGGCATGACGCGTTTAACGCCGTTCGGTGTCCGGCTGATCGGTCTGACCGGGTTTAAGCTTTGGGCCATGGGAGGCGGGCTGTGCGGGCTGGCTGCGCTGATGGGCACGGCGCTGTTGTGCGGCCTGGCCTGCGTTAGCATGCAGAGGGCATCTTCTGCCCCGCTGCGTCTGGCCGTGTGCGACCAGGATGAAACCCAGCTGTCCAGGCAGCTGGTACAGCGGCTGTCCGAGCAGGAGGGAGTGTCTTTGGTGGATGCATGTGAAGATGCGGCTCGCCTTCTGCTGTCCGGTGAGGTGGAAGGGCTGCTTATCATTCGGGATGGATATATGGAAAGTATTTCCACGGAAATGCTTTCCGAGGAAATGCCTTCCGGGGAAATGTCCTCTGAGGAAAAGCCCTCCGAAGCGGAGGAGGCACCTCTGCATTATACGGGAGCCGCTTCGGCTGTATCGGTGCAGGGGGCGCGGGAGATCATTGCGGGACAGGTGGCAGCCCAGCGCAGCAGGCTTCGTGCAGTGGATGATGCCGGACAGAGAATGGGGGCTGCGCTCACCGAAGAGCAGGTGGACAGGCTGTTCGCTTATATTGACCACATAGAGCAGAAGATGCCGCCCCTTTACACTGTGCAGACCCTGCAGGGAGAAGATGCGCCATCGCCTTTTAGGCCCAGTCCCATGGGCTTTGCCGCCCTGGTGGTGCTGTTTGGCCAGCTGGCGGCTGCAGCCTGGGCGGGGGGCCGGGATGGAAGGCGGGTGGAATGGAGAATGTACTCGCTCGTTCGGGGCGGCTGGCTTTCACGAGGCAGTGACTGCCTGGCGCTTTCGTTCCTGGGTGCGGTTATGGGATTGGCCGCACTGGCAGCTGCGGACAGCCTGCAGCCTGCGGCCGTTGCCGCTGTGCTGGCATATGCCTTCTGCACAGCGGGCCTGTCGTTGCTGCTTATCCGTCTGACCGCGCTGGAAGGGCGGGTGGATGGGCTTGCTCCGTTCCTGGCTCTGGTGCTGTGTCTGCTGGGCGGTTGTTTTATGGATTTAGGGCAGCTGTCTGCGGCGCTGGAGGTATTTTCCTGGCTGACGCCACCTGGGCTTGCGGTGCGCGCCACAGAAGGTAGCCAGACTGCGCTTGCGGTATTGCTGACAGAAGGGATAATATGGTCAGGAGCAGGGTTCCTGAAGCCGTATGCGCAGTAAGTTCCGCAATATTTAATCAGCAGACCGCTCTTTTTCGGGAGTATTTTTCAACCGCCTTTCTTATAATAGAGAAAACGTAAAAGGTTCTTTTAGCTGCTTGTGTAGCTGAGGGACGAAATATCAGGATGAATCATTTAGAAATCAGGAGGAGGTTGTACCAATGAGAGACAGAAAGAAAGCGGCGGAAGCGGCGAAAAAACTGGTCAGCCAGATGACGCTGGAAGAGAAGGCTTCTCAGCTGCGTTATGATGCACCTGCCATTCCGAGGCTGGGCGTTCCGGCTTATAACTGGTGGAATGAAGCGCTGCACGGCGTTGCAAGGGCTGGAGTGGCCACCAGCTTTCCGCAGGCGATTGGCATGGCTGCGGCGTTTGACGATGAACTGCTGCGCACCGTGGGGGATGCGGTGGCCGAAGAAGGCAGGGCGAAATACAATGAATATTCCAAGCAGGAAGACCGGGATATCTATAAGGGGCTGACGTTCTGGTCTCCGAATGTAAATATTTTCCGGGATCCCAGATGGGGACGCGGACATGAGACATATGGAGAAGATCCTTATCTGACCTCCCGCCTGGGCGTCGCTTATGTGAAAGGCCTGCAGGGAGAGGGAGAATATCTGAAGACAGCGGCCTGTGCGAAGCATTTTGCGGTTCATTCCGGGCCGGAAAGCGTGCGCCATGAGTTTGATGCCCGCGCTAATAAGAAGGACATGTATGAAACCTATCTGCCGGCTTTTGAGGCCTGCGTGAAGGAGGCAGAAGTGGAGTCCGTTATGGGAGCCTATAACAGGACGAATGGAGAGCCCTGCTGCGGAAGCAATACGCTGATCCGGGGAATCCTGCGCGGAGAATGGGAGTTCCAGGGCCATTTTGTATCCGACTGCTGGGCGATCAAGGATTTCCATGAGCACCACTGCGTCACACAGACGCCCGAAGAATCTGCGGCCATGGCTCTGAAAGCGGGCTGCGACGTAAACTGCGGCGTTACCTATCTGCATCTGCTGAAAGCGTATGAGCAGGGGCTCGTGACGGAAGAGGAGATTACCCAGGCTGCGGAACGCCTGTTTACGACCAGATACCTGCTGGGATGCTTTGAAGAAACACAGTATGACCAGATTCCCTATGAGGCGGTGGAATGCAGCGAACATCTGGAACTGGCACAGAAGATTGCCAGAGAGAGCATGGTGCTTCTGAAGAACGACGGTATCCTTCCTCTGCAGAAGGATAAGCTGAAAACCATCGGCGTGATCGGGCCGAATGCGAACAGCCGTGTTCCTTTGATCGGCAATTATCACGGAACCTCTTCCCGCTACATCACTGTGTTGGAGGGAATTCAGGACGCCGTTGGCGAAGATGTGAGGGTATTCTACTCTGAGGGCTGCCATCTGTATAAGGACAGGGTTGAGGCGCTTGGCTGGAGACAGGACAGGCTTTCTGAGGCACGCACGGTTGCGGCGCACAGCGATGTGGTCGTTCTGTGTCTGGGACTGGATGAGACCCTGGAAGGCGAAGAGGGAGATACGGGCAACAGCTACGCTTCCGGCGACAAGATCGATCTGCAGCTCCCTGAATCTCAGAGAGAACTTCTGGAAGCGGTGGTAGGCTGCGGCAAGCCGGTGATCCTCTGCAATCTGACCGGAAGCTCTGTAGATCTGCAGTATGCGGATGTGCATGTAAACGCGATCCTTCAGGTGTGGTATCCCGGAGCGAGAGGCGGCAAGGCGTTGGCGGATATCCTGTTTGGCGCCTGCTCCCCGTCCGGCAAGCTTCCGGTGACCTTCTACAGGGATCTGGAAGGGTTCCCGGCATTTGAAGATTATTCCATGAAGGGAAGGACATACCGCTATCTGGAGAAGGAGCCTCTGTATCCGTTTGGTTTCGGACTCACCTATGGAAAAGCGCAGGTGAAGGAAGCCTGCCTGGAAAAAGCGCCGGAAGAAGGAAAGGCCCTTGTGGTGAAGGCGGTTCTGGAAAATGTGGGAGCGGTTGGAACGGATGAAGTGCTTCAGGCATATATCCATGCGGATGATTCTGCGTTTGCGGCGCCCAATCCCAGCCTGTGCTGCTTCAAGAGGGTGCATCTTGAAGCGGGTGAAACGAAAGAAGTTTCCGTGGAGATTCCCTGGGAAGCCCTTACAATCGTGGATGAAGAGGGAAGAAGATATGTGGACGGCAAGAATTTCCGTCTGTTTGCAGGCTTTGGTCAGCCGGATGAAAGAAGTGCCGCGCTCATGGGAACCAGGCCTGTAGAGATAAGATTTTCAATAGGATAAATAATCCGCACACAGGAAGATAGGCCAGAACGGCCCGGCACTGTACTTTTCAGTGCCGGGCCGTTTTTGAAAAATGTTTTGTTCTTTAGCCAACTGCCTGTTCGTTGGTGCTGTATTTACGGAGCAGCTTCCTGAAGATGAGGCAGACCGCAGTGCCGAGCACGCCCAGAAGGAACATCATCAGGGCCGCACCGGAGCCTTTTCCTGTGCCGAACAAAGCGGCGGCCAGGCTTGTGGATGGAACGGCGGCCATGAACGGTTCACAGACCTGATCCACCATGAAGCCTCCAAAGAGAAGGCCCAGGGGGATCGTGAAAAACTGCAGCGTATTCCTGCAAGAGTAAACGCGTCCCTGCAGGGATGCCGGAATCGTGGAACGCAGAATTACATCCAGGTTGGCGCTCATCAGCGGAACGGGCAGCCATCCGATCACCTGTCCCAGACACCAGAAAAATGGCTGCCTGGCAAAGGCGAGCAGGAAATTTTCTGTGCCAAGGCTGATGAGCATGGTAAGATAGATCACTCGGATCCGGTTTGCCGGCGCGGGAAGCAGGGTGGCCGCAAGGCTTCCGGCCAGGGTTGCGAACCCGGCAAAGGAACTGACCAGGCCAAGCACAGTGCTTCCTCCGTTGGGGCTGGGAAGAACCAGGGCCGGCAGAACTGCATCGAATGCGGAAGCCACAAAATTTACCCCTGCGAGAAACAGAATCAACAAGAGAATGAGAGGCTGTTCCCGCAGATATTTCAGCCCGCTTCCGGCAGCGGACAGAAACGATTCCCCCTCCGCTTCCTCCTTTCGCATGATGGGAGGGATCCGAATGAATACGAGCAGGACCCAAAACGCCAGGGCAAAGGTCGCCAGATCCACATAGATGACCGCCTCAATGCCTGCGAAAGCATACAGGGAAGTGGCAAGCATGGGATTCAGAATGGTCACGATGGAATTGGACAGCGACCGCAGCCCGCTCGTTTTCTGATAATGCTTTTGCGGCGTGATCAGCGTGGCCGCCACATCGCTTGCCGGCTGCTGTACCGTATTCATCAGCCCGTTTATGGCGTTCAGAAGATACATATGCCAGGGGACGAGCCGATCTGTTTTCAGCAAAAACAGCACCGCTATGCTGCAGCATGCGGCAAACAGATCGCAGATGAGCATCACCTTTTTCTTATCCCACCTGTCGCTGAGCGCTCCGGCGAAAATGCTCATCGCCACATAGGGCGCATAGGTACAGATGGACAGAAGGGCAGTCTGCAGAGCAGAACCCGTCTTTTCATACAGCCACAATGTCAGCGCGAAATTGGTCATGGAGCTCCCAAGCGAAGAAAGGGACTGCGTGCTCCAGAGAACGAGAAACGTTTTTAATTCTTTGATTGTATTTTTCATAATGACTTTGCTCCTTTGATTTCATATAGAAACACGGACGGCATATGTTACGAACCGTCCTTGTAATCCGTTCAATCAAATGCAAAGCCTGAGGACTTCAGTCACACAGGACCGTTTCCTCCATGCATCGTCCTCAAACCCTGCATGGAGCTTCTGCACTCATCAGACGCATGATGGAATCCTCCTTTGAATATTGTACATCGTTTGAATGAATATTCAGACAAGTCTGAACGCTTATATTTTACCTTCTCTTTAGGTCTCTTGCAAGATATCCTTTCTTTGAGGAAAGATACAAAGCGGCCGCCCCGCCCTGTCCGCCTTTTGTCTGGGGCCTGCCCGCGGTTTCCCTATGCGCATCCCGCAGCTGGGGTATGGCAGAGCAGAAACCGGATGGAGCGGATTGCTTTTCCCACAAATCCCCTCAAAAATTAAACTGTTTCTAAGCGCTGCATGCAGGAATTTTCCCCACATGGCGGCTAAACTCCGCCCTGCCGGGCGTCGGACAACGCCGCCAGGACGTGCGGGTAAATTTCCCGCATGCAGCGCTAAGAAACAGTTCAAT
>USKC01000104.1 GCA_900555195.1 uncultured Lachnospiraceae bacterium | reverse complement strand
CTTTCCAAGAATATAGTAAATAATACCGAAAGATGGATTAAGCATCCACTTCCATATCGTTCCATAAACAACCATGGAAATAATGGTAGGAATATAATAACTTCCGCGGATAAAAGTTATATATTTAGGCTTCCCGTCGAAAATAGATACTGCTATAAAAAAACCTGCACTTACTGTTATAATCGTTGTCCAAAACACCATAATTAAAGTATTTGCCGCCGCTTTATAAAAAATAGGATCAGCAAAAAGTGAACGATAATTATCCAGCCCGCAGAATACCTCATCAAAAAAAGAAACCTCAAACAGACTTAACCGGAATCCTTCAATCACCGGATACACCAGAAAAAGTCCGAAAAATATCAATTGCGGTAAAATAAATAAATATGCTGTTACATTTTCTTTTATTATTCTTGCA
This sequence comes from uncultured Lachnospiraceae bacterium, assembly GCA_900555195.1. Taxonomy (GTDB): domain Bacteria; phylum Bacillota; class Clostridia; order Lachnospirales; family Lachnospiraceae; genus Eisenbergiella. Next base: position 8,822 of record USKC01000104.1, on the reverse strand, counting down.
TTCCCTCGTCCGTCCATACCTCATCTCCATTCTCGGTCAATTGCCTTGAAATTCCTGGCGCCGGATAACAGTGTTAATTCAGAGATACTAAATGCGCCCGCCAGCTCTCTATGGAACATTGCTGTCGGGCGCCAATCAGTCTATTGCTGCGGATTTAATATAACAGAACGTTCCGCCGCTTTGGAAATTGCCTCATTCGCCGACTCCACAAAACTATCCAATGCTTCCTTAGGCGTCTTCTGATCTGTTAAAACAGCCTGAATCTCAGGGAAATAATATGATCGAGATGAAACATATCCCGGAACCCGTCCCGTTATGGAGATTGTATGATCCAGCGCCTCTGCTGCTTCTATAATATGCGGATCCTGATTTTCCGACTTCAATTCCTCTAGTTTTGATTCTCTTACTGGAATTAATACCTTGGAAGCTTCTGTATATGGTTCTGAATTAAAGAATCGGATGAAAAGTTTTGATGCGATAATCTCCGCTTCATCCCCTGTATTAAATATAGCGCCGCCTTTTACATAAGATAAACAGTAAGGATCTACACCTTCTCCATTTGGATAATATGCCCACTGAAACTCGAAGGGTTCTTCAATAGAACCATTTTTCAAACCGGCAACCAGATTATTGTATGTCAGATTATTTAATGTCACCACCGCCAGATTCTTGTTTAAAAACATCTGATATACATCACCCTGGCTCAACGTTTCTCCGCCTGGTGCAAGCAATCCCTCGTTTTTCATATCCACGATCATCTGCAATGCCTGAACACCTTTTTCGTCATTAATCGTAAATGCATTGCCTTCATCATTAACAAATTTTCCTCCATACATCCTAAGGAGCATATTGGTAAAAGAGTCTCCCTGCTGGCTGTTGGCAAATACCGCAAACGGGTAAACATTTTCTACACCTTTTACAGCCTCCAAAGCTGCTTTAAATTCTTCCGGAGTCCATTCTCCGATCTCTCCTTCCGGCAGATATTCTTCTGCTCCTGCTTCTTTAAAAATACTTACATTGATGCCAAGCATTCCAATTTCTGCGCTGAATGGAAATATATAAGTTTCTCCTCCTAACTCCAAGCTGTCCCATACAGCAGCCGGAATGTCTGCTCGATCTTCGTCAGTTACAATATCATCCAACGGCACCATCAACCCTTCATGGACATAATCACTCAATGCAAAATCAGACTCATAATACATATTGGGAAGCGTCCCTGACTGAATGGCAATTGCCAGCTTTTCTGCCCTCTGTGAACCATCTATCAGCACCGGATTTACCTTGATGTTCGGATATTTTTCTTCAAATTCTGCCTTTACAAAGTTAAAAAAATCCAGGTAATCCCCACCTTCTACAGAAGAATCATACACACCTTTCCAATCAGGTCCAGTCCATAATTCAAGTTCAATTTGCTGATCCGCAATCTGAGCATATAAATCATCCATCACCTGTTCAGCTGCACTTTTTTCCGTTTCTTCCCCCGTTTCTCCCTGTTCCTGAACAGATGTTTCTTCCGGCAGTGAAGCAGTCTCCTGTGTTACAGAATTTCCCGTACATCCGCTTACTAAACCAGCAATCATTCCCATACTCAATAATATCGCTGTTTGCTTTCTCATATGATAACCTCCCTCACGTTTTTTGATATCTCGAGTATATCATTTTGTACAATAATCACAATTAATCATTTTTATCTTTTCTATACTTTTTCAATATGCACAAAAATAAAGATAGTACATTTATTATATTCTTGTACTATCTTTATCTTTATCCTATCTCTTTCTGTATTCCATCGGCGTAAGACCGACAATTCTCTTAAAAACCCGATTAAAATAATAACTGTTTCGATACCCAACCATTTCCGCAATCTCATAAATTTTGAGTTCAGTCTCCCGAAGCAGCTTTTTCGAATGATGGATTCGAAGACACATCAGGTAATTGGAAAATGTAATATTCAACGTGTTATTAAACAGCGAACTGAAATAAGATGGATTCAAATTTACAATATCAGCAACCTCATTCAATGTAATTTCTTTATCGTAATACTCTTTTATATATTCCAGTGCCTTTCGAATCGCTACCGGATAATCTGCATCCCCTTTTTTTACTCTGCGAAATGAACCATATGCATCTGCCCACTGTTCAAAAGCATTATCTGCATTCTTCTCATCATTTTCCGGTTCTTTTTGGTTTTCTATCTGCCGCCAATCAAAAATTCTGCCCTCTCTATGTCGACACATCTTTTCCACATTCACTGCACTTTGAAACGCATTTCGCAGCTGGCCGGGGCGTTCCTTTGCTGCACCTACATACATATTTACCTTTACATTTAAGACATCGTAAAGTATGTCAATGCATCGCCTGCATTTTCCAACAATCCGATCGTAAAAATCTTCGTATTCTGATTCCATCCCAAACACAATCACAGCATATGCCATGTCATCTGTTTTTATACAGCAGGCTGTAAACTCTTCATTAAACAAATTTTCCACTACACGTTCGAGATTTTCTCCAATGATATATTCATCTTCTTTCCTGCTGCAGCGAAGATATATACAGAGAATTCGGGCATGCCCCTCACCTGTTTTGTTCAGCTGCATTTCCTCATCTGGTATTTCCCCGGTCTGTGCAAGATAATCGGACACAATCAGTTTCACTGGCTGAGAAAGCGGAAAGTTTCTCTGTTCCCGGCTTATTCTTTTTGCTGCTTCATCCATGGCTGCAATCAATGATTCTTCTGTCAATGACAACTTCAGAATATAATCCGCCGCCCCCTGCTTCATCGCCTCTTTTACCAATTCAAATTCACTGTAACTGCTCAATACAACAATCCCTATAGGCCATTTTCGTTTTCGGATTTCCTGTATCAGCTGAATTCCATCCATTTCCGGCATCTTGATATCCGTAATGACAATATCCGGCTGCAGCAGTTCAATTTCCTTCAGCGCACTTTTTCCATTTCCGGCACTCCCCACATATTCATAATCTCCCGAAGCCTGCTCCAATATTGTCTGAATTCCTACTCGGATAATAAATTCATCATCCACTACCAACACTTTCATCCCGCAGACAGTCCCCCTTACTCTGTTTCGGCATAATAATACGCACTTTGGTATATTTTCCTTTTAAGCTTTCCACATGTACACCATACTCCGAACCATAAATCAACTGAATTCTGGAATGAACATTAGCAAATCCAATATGCCCCTGTCGTTCCCCTTTCGAACGTTTCAGTACATTTTCCAAAACTGTCTCATCCATTCCTACGCCGTTATCTTCTACTGTTATTTTTAAATTTCCCGGCTCTTCTGCAATTATGATCTTAATTTCTCCTTCCCCATCTTTTGGCGCAATTCCATGAAATACTGCATTTTCCACGATTGGCTGCAGAATAAGCTTTGGGACCAAACATTCCTCCACTTCGGAAGAAATGTCCATATCCCAGCTAATACGGTCGCCCATAATCAAATTTTGCAATTCCATATATAGCTTCACATAATCCAACTCCTCCCGCAACGGGATCTCCATCCGTTTTCCCGAAATAGAAACCCGCAGCAGGCTTCCCAACTTCTGAATGCAGGATACCACATCGGAATTGCCATGGAGCCTGGCAAGAGAACTGATAGATTCCAGCGTATTGTAGAGAAAATGAGGATTCATCTGGGCTAATAGCGCATTATATTCCGCCTTCTCCTTTTCCAGCACGCTATATGCCGCCTTCTCCGCAGACTGTTTTAAGTCCCGGCTCATCTTCTGAAATTGATCGCACAGGTATGCTGTTTCATCATTGGACGCAGGACGAATGCTTTCCGGTTCCCTACCCGCCTTGATCTCCTCAAAATTTTGAATTAGGGCGTCAATGTTCATGGTCATTCTCACAGACATGCGATAAGCGGCCAGACAAACTAAGATTAAGATGAGCCCCATCAACATCAACATAGCAGCAAACAGTTCATTCATTTCCTGACGCACTACCGCATCGGATGAGAAGCACACAATCGTCCATCCTTTTCCCTTCAATTCAGCGGAAGAAAGGTAATACTCCTGATATCTGTAACTTTCTTCTTCCCTTTTTTCCAACGTACTTTCATAATCTTCCGCCGTCTCCAGAAAATCATCATCACAGGAAAGCACCTTCCCTTCTTCGTCATAGATGACAATACTGCTGGACAGATTTTTTTCAATAGAAGCATACATCTCTTTCAGATAATCCTCTTCTATCGCAATACATAGGATCCCTTTATATTCACTGCTGTCCAATTCCAGCACTGATTTAAGAAGATACAGGCACTCTTTATCCGTGGCAAAACGCATCCATGTTGTCTTTCCACGCGGCTGTGCATACATTTCATAGAAATTCTCCAGATATTCAGCCACTTCCGGATGGCGGAAGGAAGACAACGTCCCAGCATCATGCTTCTCCACATCATAATAAACCGCTTTCCCTTCAGTATCGATCAAACAGAGTTCCCGCACATGGATTCCCGTATTATTCAGCAGGGCAGCTAGCTTTTGAAGGCTTTTCCCTGTAAGCGCCTGTTCCAATTCTCCTGCGTTTTTAGAGTCCACAAGTATTCCGCTGGACATTATCTTATAAACCAGGTTTTCTTCCATCGACTGAAGAGTATAGGAAATGTTGCTCCCCAACTGACCAATCGCCTCTTCCATATAAAGGCGCATATTCCTCTCAATTTTCTCCTGATACAAGCGTCCGACCCCAAAGAGCAAAAAAATACAGAACGTAAGCGTGAGCAAAATGATATAGACACAAAGTTTCAGCTTAATACTGACATATCTTTTCTTTTTCATTGGATTTATTTTACCATAATCGGAATCTATCGGAAAGAAATAAAACGCCGCACAGTCGTCACTGCCCAGCCCGGCCCCGCAGGGAACACAGTACGCCTGGAACGCGCTGCCCTCTTTCCCAGGACCAAAGGTACCTTTCCCGCGGGGCTGGGCAGTAACGACCGTGCGGCGTTTCATGCTTTCTTTCCGCTCCTTTTTCAGCCTCTGCCTGTCAAAAAATCTTTTTATCCTGATTACACGCTTTAATCACTTCAATTTCTTCTTCATCATAAGGGGTAAAATCATCATGAAAAATATCATGCATCCAAAGTCTGGTATCAATATCCGGAAGCTTTTTGATGAATTCCCATACATAATTAAATTGGCTTTTTCCATTCACAAAGCCGAAAAAGTAGCTTCCGATTTTTTCCTTTTTCCACAGTGGGAGGTGGGTCTGGATGATGCTTCGATACGGACGGTGCATCCACTCCGTATTGATGAGCGGCCTTCCAAATTCTTTCAGAATCCTGATATATTGTCTGGAATGTTCATAGTCTCCATAGAAATGGAACGTGATGATGTCAGAAAGCGCAAGCGCCTCTCTCTCAACCTGGGCATAAATCCCCGGATTCTTCAGCCATCCATAGGGATGTTCTGCTCCCGCGCCCCATACATCCGCAGTGAGCGGCTGCATCACGTCTTCTTCCCTCAGCCAGCCAAACACCTTTTTCATCATCGGCACCGATTTCTCAAGACGCTGTGAATTCCCCGGCTCGTTCCAGACATTCCATATCAGAATCCGTTCGTCTTTCCCGTATATCCTTGCCAGTTCCCTTACATATGCCTCCGCCACGCTCTCCATCTCGGGTTCATCTATGATGTTATACCCTACGATATCGCCGTTCTGCGTATCATCGTCAAACGGGGTGACCGGGCTTCCTCCAAAATATCCAGGGACGGGCTCCGGCTGCGGGCCGAGCACCGGTTCCGCATACTGTGATTTGGCCACACAGCAGTCGTTAAAAAGCACCGGCATCAAGGTCATATTATATTTTCCAAGTAAGCTGATGAATTCTTCCAGATTTTTCAAAAAGGAATCGTGCTGCACCCTCCATAAATAAAAGGGCAGAAATACCCGCACGCTATTAAATCCCAGGCTGGCTGCAAGTGCGATTTCCTTGGCTGATTCTTTAAACGCGTGTTCGTGTCCATATTCTTGCAGCATCCATATCACGCCATCCATCGCCCCGCTGGGGATGAAATTGAATCCCGTAATCCACGGTCGTTGCTTATACCAATTCCAGATCTGCTCTTCGCTCCATCTTTGTTTCATAAGTTTCTGTCTCCTTTGTCCAATAAATATGCTGTCATTATGATTTTACCGCCCCTGCTGTCATTCCTGCTACAATGTACTTCTGCGCGCAGAAATATACCACGACCGCCGGAATCATGGAAAGAATAGACGCCGCAAACGCAAGGCTTACGTTACTGGAATATTCCCCAAAGAAGAAGAACTGCATCAGCGGCAGCGTTTTTACCTCATCTCTCTGGCACATGATCATAGGAAGGAAGAAGTCGTTCCAGGAAGCCAGGAAACACAGCACCACAACTGTCATCGTGATGGGTTTGAGCAGCGGAAAAACGATCCGGATAAATACCTGATACCGATTACAGCCGTCTATCCTGGCCGCTTCTTCCAATGCGACAGGAACGCTCTTAATAAATCCTGCATACAGGAAGATATAGTACCCCATATACACACCCAGTTCTGTAAAGATCAGGCCCCAAAGGGTACTCAGGGCATGCATCGTATATAATTCCTTATACAGCGGGAACATGATGGACTGAAAAGGAACCAGAATAACCATCTGGAAAATATAGAAAATCACGTTATAGAACTTATTGTTCCGCCGGGTAATCATATAAGCGCTCATAGAACAGAAGATTATGATCAGGATGACCACGCCGATTGCTACAATCGCACTGTTTTTCACAGAATTAAAATAGTTCTTCAATTCCAGGGCATCCTTAAAGTTCTGCAGATACAGGGTGGTCGGAAAGGCGAGCTGCGTCTCCGCGAAATCAGCCTTTGACTTGAACGCGTAACAGAAAGCCACATAGAACGGCGCCAGGCAGATCAGTGCGAACAGCCACAGGCAGCCGATCCGCAGGGCAGTATATATTTTATGTTTTAATGAATGTCTCATAATTCAATCTCCCTCTTTCTCAGTGCCCGTGTGACAATGTTGGAAAGGACAATGCAGAAAATCAGGTATACAAAAGCAACCGTCTGGCCATATCCAACTTTATTGAAAGGGAATAGATATTGATAAATATAAAACGCCATGGATTCACTGGCATGGCTCGGCCCGCCGGAAGTGGCAATGTAGGAATAGTCGTACATTCTCAGTCCGTTTGCCAGCCACAAAGGGATACAGTAGGTAAAGGCCGGGGCGATCATGGGAACCGTAATATTCCGGAATTTCTGCCAGAATCCTGCACCGTCTATTGTAGCAGCCTCATAGTAATCAGAAGGTACACCCTTCAATGCCGCCAGATAGATCATCATGGCCAGGCCGGCTTCCTTCCATATGGCCATCACGCACAGGCCGATCAGAACCGTTTTCGTAGAAATCAGCGGGCTTTCCCAGCCGAACAGCCGGAAGAAGTCACTGTACACATACATCCACATATAGGAAACCAGGACAAGGCTGACCACCAGGGGAATGAACACGATACTCTTGATAACATTCACTCCTTTGAATTCCTTTTCCACCATCATAGCAAGCGCCAAGCCCAACACATTCAGCGCGACCGTGGTGACAAGGGTGAAAATCGCCGTATTTCTGATCGGCAGGATCAGATCCTTATCCGTCAGCAGGGTTCTATAATTCTTTAACCCCACAAAATTCATTTCCGGCGTCATTCCGTTCCAATCCGTAAAGGTATATCGGATACCAGAAATCAGCGGTACAATAATAATAATGGTAAATATAATTAAAGAAGGAAGAACGAAGGAAAAATCCATGATTTCATTCTTCGCCTTTCTTTTCTGTTTATCTGTTAATTTTGCCATACATCCACCTTCCCAAATCTATGCTTCATGAGTTAAGCTGCCTTACTTCAGGGAAATGTCCCATGAACCGCCAAAAGGGGCACCGTCTTCCCGATGCCCCTTCTTGCGCTAAAAGCTACTTACGAGCCGTTGCGAATCCATCATCCATCGCCTGAATGAGTTCTTCCGCCGTCATCTCATCATCTAAGGCAAAGTCTCTCAGCACGTTATAATATACGGTGCTATACTGGCCAACAAAGGTGGATAACGAAGCCCATGCAGCATTCTTTTTGGTTGCCACTTCGTTCGCAATATCCTGGGCAGCAGCGGGAAGGTTATCTGTAGGAACGCCTTCCAGAGCGCTCAGCTGAGCAGTAGTTCCGCACCACTCTGCGTTTACATCAGATCTGCTCGCATATTCCAGGAACGCAAGGGCTGCTTCTTCATTGTCCGTGCTCTCGGAAACCATCCAGCAGTCGTCGATGTTTACAGGGATATAAACATCGTCTGCATTCTCTTCAGAAGGATAAGTAAATCCGCCGAAGTTCCCTTCAGGATTGAAGTCAAGGATTGCGCCCAGGCCCCAGGTCCCGATGATGATCATACCGGTTTCGCCGGTTGCAAACAGCTGCTCCGCTCTCGCGGTATCGATGGTCTTATAATCATCATTCTGATAATTCACCATGATCTCACGCCACTGCTCCAGCGCTTCCGTATATCCCGGATAATCTCCAAAGCTTGCGCCGTCCATCAGTTCCTGTGCATTGTCAGGAGCCTGATTCCACTTGGAACCATAATAAATGGTGTACCAGTTTGCGCCAATGGCGATGTCATCCGTATATCCAGCTGCACATGCTGTGATTCCCGCATCCTCCAGTGCCTGGCAGGTGCTGATGAATTCGCTGTAAGTGGTCGGGATGGAAAGGCCAAGTTCTTCAAAGATGTCCTTGTTGTAGAATACAACGTTACACATCTGATCCAG
>USKC01000103.1 GCA_900555195.1 uncultured Lachnospiraceae bacterium | reverse complement strand
AAGAATGCAGCCGAACCCTGCGCCGCAGAAGGCGGATGCCCGTGCTTGGGGAACCAGGTATCACAGACAAGGGAGACAAAACGGTATATGCGGAGGGCTGGGTAATAGCGGCTGGAATCGAAAAATTTATTTCCCTTGTGGACGCCTCGCTTCACTTGTTGTAAAATAATAATGGTTCTAATCGCTTCCAAGGTAAACGGAACCTTGGAAGTCTATTCTTCGTAAATCTGCAAACAGCATCGACGAGGCATTTTATGAACAAAGAAAATCATACAGATCAGAAAGAATCTCACCAATATCTGGAAATCCATGGAGATTACCGGATGCGCGAGCTGGACAAGAGCGATCTGGAACAGTTTAACGCGCTGTTACAGTACGCTTTCCAGGTCACTTCCTATGAATTATTTCAAACCGGCTGGGAACTGGATGAAATCAAATACGCCAAACGCCCCATCCTGGAAGCCGCCTATGTATTGGGCTGGTTCTATAAAGACAGGCTGGCTTCCATGATTGTCGTCTATTCCATGAAGGTGAATATCCACGATAATATTATGGATATGGGCGGCATAACTGGCGTAGCCACCTATCCAGAATATACCGGAAGGGGACTGATACATTCCCTGATAAAGCGGGCCATTGATTATATGCGCAAGCAGGAATTTTCCATCTCTTTCCTGTATCCCTACTCCATTCCTTTCTACCGCAAAATGGGATGGGAAATCGTCTCCGACAAGCTCACCTTTACTGTGAAGGACACGCAGCTGCCACGGCCCCGCCCTGTAGGCGGCATGGTGGAACGTGTGAGCCTGGATTCTGAAGACTATCATAAAGTCCATTCTTATTTTTCCTTGCAGCGGCATGGCGCGCTGATACGCGACCAGTTGGCCTGGGATGAATACTGGCGCTGGGAAAATGATGACATGATCGCAGCTGTCTATTACAGCAAAGAACATAAGCCCTTGGGCTATGTGGTGTACTATATTGCGAACGAGATTTTTCATATCAAGGAAATGGTTTATCTGAATATTGAAGCCAATTACGGTCTGTGGAACTATATCAGCGCCCACTTCTCCATGATCACCCAGGTAAAGGGAGACAATTATTCCGGAGAACCCATGGCCTATTTGTTTGAAGACAGTGAAATCACGGAGACCATCTCTCCCTATATCATGGCACGGATCATTGATGTGGAAACTTTTCTGCGGGAATATCCCTACCAGGTTCAGCCCGAAGACTTCCGGATTCATTTCCGCGTCACGGATCCTTTGGCCGCATGGAATGAAGGGGATTTCCTCGTTTCCTGGAAAAACGGGGAGACAATCTGTGAACATGTGGACGATAATCAATCCATCAACGTGGTGGAGCTCAACATCAACACGCTGACCACCATGCTCATGGGCTACAAGAGGCCCAGCTACTTATACGAGCACGAGAAAATCCGGACAGAATACTACATGCTGACCTGGCTGGAACGGCTGATTCCGGTGGAAAAGCCTTATTTTTCGGATTATTTCTAAGTAAAAGGTTTCTAACGAAAAAGAATGGCTCCTGCCTGTTTTGCAGCGTCGCATAAGGAAGAAAAAAGAATTTTTGCAGGAGCCGGTGTTGCTCTTGTAATTGGAGCAGATGAAATGGGGGCGCCAGTACATGTTTCGTTCCCTTTTCGTGCGATATTTTTGAAATACATTTTAGTTTCCGCTGTAGATCCCATCCGCGGAATGCTGAAGGATGTCCCCTCCGACATTGACCTGGATTCTTTACGGGAGGAGCGGCTGTCAAAATATGAAAATCATGTGTGATACCAACATCATCCTTGATGTCATGCTGGAACGGCAGCCTTTCGTTGAAGATTCCTACAAGGTCTTGAGCCTTTGCGAGGAACACCGGTTGGAAGGCTTTGTGTCCGCTTCCTCTGTAACTGACATTTACTATCTGGCCAGAAAATACACCCACAGCACCGAACTCGCTTATCAGGCTGTTGGGAAGATGCTGGAGATCGTTCTTCCCGTAAGGCCGCCTGCCTTTACGCCAGTTCCTTCCCCTGCGCCATAATCACTTCCGTCAGGTACTCTGACGCCGGAAGCAGGATCTGCGGGTCCACCTGGAAGGTGGGCTGGTGGATCGACGCGCCCTTTCCGGTTCCGATTTTGATATAGCAGCCGGGAACCGCCTCTTCATAAAAGGAGAAGTCATCCCCTCCCAAAGACTGTTCCTCTTCCGCCACCGCAAAACCGCAGGATCGCGCCACGCGCCCGGAAAGTTCCGCCATCTTTTCTTCATTCATCACTGCCGGAGGGCCGGGAATCCATTCCGTCTGGGCCGATGTGCCGTAAGCGGCCGCTGTCTGCGCCGCGATCTGTGAAACCCGTTCTTCGTACAGCTTCCGATCCTTCGCATCCAGCGTCCGCACCGTCCCCTCCAGCTGAGCTTCCCCGGGAATAACATTCCAGGTATTTCCCGCCTCTATACGGGTGACGCTCAGGAGGGATGGATGAAACGGGTTCACGTTGCGGGACGGGATGGTCTGCAGCGCCTGCACAATGGCGCAGGCTGCCGGAATCGGATCCCATCCGTCGTCCGGATGCGCCCCGTGGCATCCCACGCCCTTCACCGTGATGACGAACCGATCCACAGCTGCCGCCACAGCGCCCGGCCGGATCCCGATCGTGAAAACCTCGTTGGTGGGATCCGCATGGAATCCCCAGACCCGGGCCACATCTTCCATCACATCCGTCTCCAGAAGCTTCAGCGCTCCCAAGGAAGATTCCTCTCCCGGCTGGAAAAGGATTTTCACCGTGCCTGCCAGTTCCCCCTTCCGTTCGTTCAGAAGGAGAGCCGCTCCCAATCCTGCAGTGATATGAAAATCATGGCCGCAGGCATGCATCCTGCCCGGATACTCGGAGGCATAGGCCAGACCGGTTTCTTCCTGGATAGGAAGGGCGTCGATGTCGCACCTCAGAGCCTGCACACTGCCTTTCTTTTCTCCCCGTATTACGGCTGCAAGCCCGGTTTCCAGGGGCAACGGCAGCAATTCTATCCCTTCCTGTGTCAGGAAAGTACGGATCCGCTCTGTTGTCTCATATTCTTCATAGGACAGTTCCGGATTTCTGTGGAACCATTCAAACGCTGCCCTCAATTTGCTCTCCAGCATACCTCTTTCTCCTCCTGCGGCCATCCTTATGCACGGTTAACGCTTTGCAGCGGTTCGGACGGAGCCAAACCGCTGCGGCACTTCAATTTTTGCTGTTGGGATCCAACGCATCCCGAAGCGCATCCCCGATGAAATTGATGGCGATTACCAGAATAACAATCATCAGTCCGGGCGGAATCCAAAGCCAGGGCTGTTTGGTCAGTACGGTCAGCGACTGCGCTCCGTTGAGCATGTTCCCGAGGCTTGCCGCCGGAGGCTGAACACCCATTCCCAGGAAGGAGAGCGCCGCTTCATCCAGCATGGACAGAGCCAGGACCGATGTGGCGTACACCAGGATGGGAGCTGCCGTGTTCGGAAGGATCTCAGAAAACAGGATATGGCGCAGCGGCATGCCCGCCACCATGCTGCTTTTTACGAAATTCGTCTCCCGCAGGGACAGCACATTGCCGCGCACCAAGCGTGCGATGCCCGGCCAATCCACAAAGCCCAGGATCAGAATGATACTCCACAAGCCCGGCTTAAAAATGGAAGCCGCTACCAACACCAGCAAAATATAGGGAAAGGACATCACCATGTCCGTAAAGCGCATGATAATCATATCCGCCACACCGCCGAAATATCCGGCGACCAACCCCAGCACCACGCCGATCACAGTGGAGATCAACGTGGCCAGCACACCCACCATAAGGGATACACGGGTTGCATACAGAAGACGGCTGAACACATCTCTGCCGATCTGATCCGTTCCAAGCCAGAACTGTGCGCTTGGCGGCCCGGAAAACGGCCCCACAATGGCGTCCGGATCATAAGGGGCAATCAGAGGCGCCAACAGGGCTGCGCCAACCAGAATCACCAGAACCACCAGGCTTACCGCAGCCAGATGATGGCGTCTGAAGCGTCGCATGACGGTCTGGAAATAACTTTCTCTGGCAATGTCTCCCCGCTTATCACGTCCGGTTGCATTGTCCTGAATGATTTTTCTGTCTCTTATCTTGTCATTTCTTTTATCGATACGCATCTCTTCCTCCCTATTGCAGCTGGATGGTAGGATCTACCAGAGCGTACAGAATATCTGTCACCAGATTTGCCACCAGAACCACAACGGCGGACAGCAGGCACACACCCATAATCACCGGATAGTCACGGCTTGTGATGGCGCTCATTGTCATGAGGCCCAGGCCAGGCCAGGAAAATACCTGTTCAATGATGACCTGCCCGCCGAACAGCATGGGGATCTGCATTCCAATCACCGTCACAATTGGAATCAGCGCATTGCGCAGGGCATGTTTTCCGATCACCTTAAAGCGGCCGATTCCTTTGGCTTTTGCCGTCCGCAGATAATCCTGCTGCAGGATCTCCAGAACCGCGCTGCGGATATACCTGATGTTTGTGCCGGCCAAGGAGACTGCCAACACCAGCACCGGCATTACCATATGCCTCGCTACATCGGCAACGCCTCCTTCCGTGCCCAGCGTCGTCATACCGCTGGAAGGAAGCCACCCCAATTTAACCGTAAAGATATAGATCAGAAGCAGGGAAAGAAAGAATCCCGGAATGCTGCTTCCCAGGAAGGAAAGCGTCACAACCGTATAATCCCCCTTGGAATACTGATGAATAGCACTGAAAATCCCTGCGGGCACAGCCAAAATGAGGCTGACGATCAGGGATGTTCCCATCAAAAGCAGGGTCGGCCCCAAATGGCTCATAATCATATCGCTGACCGGCTGATACGAACTGATGGAATAGCCCATATTTCCCTGCAGCAACTGTTTCAGCCAAACAAAATACTGTACATAGAAAGGCTGATCCAGCCCAAGGGCGATCTCCCTGGCCTGTACCGCCGCTTCGGATATTCTGGGCCCCTGAAGCATCTCAAGCGGGCTTCCGGCCAGACACATAATCGCATAATCGATGATAGTGATCCCGATCAAAACCGGAATGGCGATCAGGATTCTCTTTATGATATATTTTCCCATGCCTGCGCCTCCTATTTCTCCGCCGTATGGGCAAAATTCGCTCTATCTTTTCCGTTGTTTATGACCGGACAGGCTGCAAAATGCCCGCTGCCCGGCTCCACTTCACACATAGATGGCTCCTGTGTGCGGCAGCTCTCCTTTGCATAAGGGCATCTGGGATGGAAACGGCAGCCCGACGGAGGGTTCTGGCTGGAGCCGATTTCTCCGGAAAGGAGTTGATTCTCATCCGACTGCATATCCGGATCCGGAACCGGGGCCGCATGGATCAGCGCCTGCGTATAAGGATGCGCCGGATGGCGGAACACTTCCTCTGAACGGCCGATCTCCACAATCTTTCCCAGATACATCACGGCGATCCGGTCGCTGATATAATTCACCGCCCCCAGGCCATGTCCCACGAACAGGCAGGTAAGATTCAGTTCCTTGCTCAGATTCTTAAGCAGGTTCAGAATCTGCGCCTGAATGGACACATCCAGGGCGCTTACCGGTTCGTCGCAAACCAAAAAACGGGGATTTAAGGACAAAGCTCTAGCGATCCCAATGCGCTGCCTCTGACCGCCGGAAAATTCATGGGGGTATCTTCCGAGCACGTTGGTGGGCAGCCCCACCATATCCAGAATTCGGTCAATGTCCTTGCTCACTGAATCCCGCGTACTGATATGATGATACAGCATAGGCTGCGCAAGAATCTCATAAATATGTTTCCTTGGATTCAAAGAGGAATAGGGATCCTGAAAAACCATCTGCAGCTGCGTGCGGATCCGTTTCATCTCTTTGCCCGAAAGTTCGGACAGATCCTGTCCTGCATAGCGGATCTTTCCCCCCGTCGGCTTCTCCAACCCTACGATCTGACGTCCGATGGTGGATTTCCCACATCCAGATTCTCCTACCAGGCCCAGCGTCTCCCCTTCGTACATCTGAAAACTCACGCCATCAACCGCCCGGATGTAGCCGGTGGTATGCGTCACGATTCCGCCCTTAAGCGGATAGTATTTCTTCATATTCTCCACTTCCAGGAGCGGCATCCCCTTCTGAACCGTATGGGGCAGGGGCCCGTTCCCCGAAAGATCGTTCTCATTTCTCTGCTTCATGACTTTCCTCTTTTCGCCTGATGCATTTCACAAAGTGCCCCTCTGAAACCTCATGATCCGACTGAGGCGCCTCGCATCCCTTGCCTCGTAGCGCACAACGATCCGCGAACCGGCATCCGGTAATCTTATCATAATTCTCCGGAACGATCCCCGGAATGGATACCAGCTGGCGCTCCTCTGAATCATAGATGCTCGGCACCGTATTCAGAAGCGCCCGCGTATAAGGATGGGCCGGGTTATGGAACAGTTCCCGAACCGGCGCTTCCTCCACGATCTGTCCAGCATACATCACCAGAACCCTGTCCGCCATGCTGGCCACCAGCCCGATATCATGGGTAATCAGGATGAGTGCCATTCCCAAATCCTTCTTCAGTCCCTTCAGCAGGCTCATGATCTGTGCCTGAATCGTCACATCCAAGGCAGTCGTGGGTTCATCTGCAATTAAGAGCGCTGGATCTGCGCACAGGGCCATGGCGATCATAGCCCGCTGCCTCATTCCGCCGGAAAGCGTATGCGGATATTTCTTCATGACGGCATGGGCATCCGGCATGCCCACCTTCATCAAAAGATTCTCCGCACGCTCTCTGGCCTCCTCTTTTGAAAGATGCAGATGGGTGCGGATGCTCTCTGTGATCTGGTTTCCCACGGTAAAAACCGGATTCAGGGATGTAAGCGGATCCTGGAAGATCATGGAAATCCGGTTTCCCCGGATCTCATCCAGCTCCTTTTCCGTCATCCCGAGAAGATTCTTACCATCAAACAGGACAGAGCCGTCAATGACAGCTCCGCCCCTTTTTAATAATCCCATAATAGACAGGGAAGTCACGCTCTTTCCGCAGCCGGATTCACCGACAATACAGACAACTTCCCCTTTATCCACATGAAAACTGATATGATCTACACTGACCGTCTCTCCATAATCCCCGGAAAATGCCGTGGTCAGCCCTTTTACTTCCAGCAAATGCGACATCGTTTTTCCTCACTCTGCCTATGTGCAGCCGTCCGGGAAAAAACGGACGGCCTCCACTTTTCTCTTTACTGTGTCACATCCCAGTTCTGCACGTCATTGAAGAAACCGTACACGCTGGGCGTCGCCCCCGTCAGCCGCTTGTTCACTGCGCCCTGCGCACTGATGATATAAGCGGAAAACATCGGCACATCCTCCTGTACTTTCTTATCCACAATAGAATACAGGTTCTTCAGTTCTTCTACATCACTGGTGGCCTGCGTCGCAGCCAGCGCTTCGCTCACCGAATCATCGCTGTAATTCGTCCAGCTTCCTTCTCCACCCAACAGCCAGTTAATGTCCACATAAGGATCTACCGGCGGATAGGTATACTGTACCGCCAGAATATCGAAATCCCCGCCGCCAGCCACGCTCATCAGCGTATTGAGATCGACTGTCGTTATCTCAACTTTCACTCCCACAGCCGCCCACTGCGCAACCATCACGTTTGCCGCATTCATAAATGTGCTATCCCCAGAATTCACATAAAAGCGTAATGTCTGGCTTCCGTCCCATCCGGCTTCATCCAGGAGCGCTTTTGCCTTCTCCGGGTCATAAGTGATGGGAGTAATCGTTTCATCATAATAAGGGCTCGCACTAGAAAGGAAACCATCCACCACTTCTCCGTGCCCGTTCAGGAGTTCACTCAGGATCTGCTCCCTGTTAATCGCATACAGCAAAGCCTGGCGCACCCGCACGTCTGTCACATTGGCGGTCTGGATGAATACAGACTGATTGATGATGGGAGAGCCATATACCACATCCACATTTTCCAAAGCTTCTACACTTTCATAATCCTCCGGAGGGATCTCGCTCATCGTCTGCTGGGTGATATCAATCTCCCCTGACTGCAGGCCCGCATACAGCTGGCTGCCGTCCACGATACGGATATTGAGCTTATCAATCTTGGGCGCTCCCTTCCAGTAGTTGGTGTTCGCTGTATAAGCGACATAATGGTTCAAGTCAAAATCTGTCACCATATAAGGCCCGCTGACCACATCCGGATGGTTGAACCATTCTGCCGTGGTGAGTTCCTCCTCTGCAAACTGTTCGATCACATGCTTGGGAAGTGTCAGAAGGTATCTAGCATAAGAATTCTGGAAGGTAATGAGAGACATCGGCTCTTTGGTGGTAAACTGAACCGTTTTCTCATCGATTACCTGGATTCCCTCAACGCTTTGGGCGCCTTCTTCCACGAATCCATCGTCCCCTACACCTTCAAACACATAATACATCGCTGCCGTATTATTCACCAGAGGGCTTGCCATGCGCAGCGCCGTATAAGCTACATCCTCTGCGGTAATGGGCGTTCCGTCCGACCAGGTCGCCGCATCATCAATGTGCACGATAAAATTCTGGTTATCTTCCGTCGTAATAGAATCCGCCAGCATCGGCTGGAAATTCAACTCCGCATCCAACTCCACAAGGGGCAGGAACATAAGCCCTGTAGCATATTTATTCGTCTCCACTCCATTGATCAGCAGCGGATTCAGACTTCCCAACGTATTCGTCACACCTACGTTCACAATTTTGCCTGAGCCGGCAGCATTTTCATTTGCCGCTTCATTCCCTCCGGCGCTCTCCTGCGCGGCAGTCCCTCCTGCAACGCTCTCCTCCACGGCTGTGCCGTTACCAGAAGACTGACAGGCCATCAGGGAAACAGCCATTACCGCCGCAAGGGCAAGGCCAATTAAACGGTTTCTCTTTGTCATTTCTTGCTTCCTCCTTCACTCTTCCTGCCTTTCCCGCCCTGGCATGGGATGCCTTCCGTGCCAGAAAACAGGCAGGCGCTTTCATTTCAAAATACCAAAAAATGCCCGGCACCGTCCAGACAGAAAACAAACTGCTTCCCAGAAAAGACCTGCCGGTTCTTACACTTGCTACCTATTAAAATTGGTTTATTATATCGTTAACAGCCCCTCTTGTCAAGTTTCTGTCACAAAATAAATCAAATTTCAGGTTGCTGCTCATCCCTTCGGCGTCAGTCCCATCCGGGCATCCCCTGTCCCAACGGCGGAGAGGTGTTCACTGGTACTGTCTAAAAACGTCGGTACTTACGAACCGTCCTTTGGTTCGTTATGTACCGCTGCGT
>USKC01000102.1 GCA_900555195.1 uncultured Lachnospiraceae bacterium | reverse complement strand
TGGTCCAAACCGGAAGTGTGTTTTACGAAAGGTGATTTTTGGGCAGATTCTGATTACTGGGCTCCGGAAGTTCATATTTGGAAAGGCAGATATTATCTGATCTCATCCTTCCGCGCTCCGGGGACGTATCGAAGATGCCAGTGCCTTGTGGCGGATTCTCCCAAGGGGCCATTTAAAATCGAAAACATGAAACCGGTTACGCCGGACGGGTGGCAGTGCCTGGACGGTACGTTGTATGTGGATCGGAAGGGGAAACCGTGGATGGCGTTCTGCCATGAATGGCTGCAGGTCTATGATGGCCAGATATGCGCGGTGCCGCTCAGCGATGACCTCAGTGAAGCGATCGGAGAACCGGTTGTCCTGTTCAGGGCTTCAGACGGCCCCTGGACGGCGGATACCACCAGTTCCGGTGGCTATGTGACGGATGGGCCTTTCCTTTACAGATTAAAAAGCGGTATCCTGATTATGCTGTGGTCGAGTTTTTCTCCGAGCGGCGGATATACGGTTGGATACGCGCGTTCCATGAGCGGAGAGATTCTGGGGCCGTGGGTGCAGGAGCGGAAGCCTCTGTATGCCCTGGACGGCGGACACGCCATGCTGTTTCACAGCTTCGGCGGGGAACTGATGATGTCCCTGCATTGCCCGAACCGGCATGACGCGAAGCGGATCCTCCTGTTTGAAATGGAAGAGACCTTTGACGGCCTTCATATTGTGAATGAGGTTACCGGCAATTGGTACAACAATGTAGGGGGCGTGGCAAAAAGGTTCGCCTATCGGGAACCCTGTATAGAGGAACCCCATTTCCTGGTGGATCCGAAGGCCCGGGAGGATGAAAAAGAGAAAGGAGCAGACGGTAAATGACAAAAACGGCAGTGAAGAAGAAAGAAGGCGGAATGACAGGGAGGCAGCGCAAACAGGTGAAGCTGGTGCTGCTGCTGCTGCCCTTTATGGTGCTGGTTGGAATATTCAGCTATGCGCCGCTGTTTGGATGGAGTTACGCGTTTGTGGATTACACGCCTGGCGTATCCGTGTGGGACTCCAAGTTTGTAGGATTTGATAACTTTATCAGGGTTTTTACCAGTTCCAATGACTTTATCAGGGTTATGCGCAATACGCTGTGCATTTCCTTCCTGAATATCTGTTTTTCCGTACTGCCTGCAATTTTCGCAATCGCGATTTCCCAGGTGAAGTTCCCCAAATTTGCCAAGATGGTGCAGACGGGAACCTCTATCCCGAACTTCATTTCCTGGGTTCTGGTGTATTCCATCGTGTTCATGCTTCTGTCTTCTGAAGACAGCGCGCTCAATACGATCCTGCTGAATCTGGGCGTTATCAGCGAGCCGGTGAACCCGCTGACCAATGTGGAACATGCATGGGCCATGCAGGTGGGGATCAATATCTGGAAGACGCTGGGATATAACGCGATCATTTATCTGTCGGCAATCACCTCCATCGACCAGGAACTGTATCAGGCGGCGGATGTGGACGGCGCGAATACCTGGCAGAAGATCATCCACGTTACGGTTCCCGGACTGCTTTCCACATTCTTCGTGTTGCTGCTGCTTGCAATTTCCAACATGCTGTCCAACGGATTCGACCAGTTCTGGCTGCTGGGCAACGGCATGACCTGGGACAAGCTGGAAGTGTTCGACACTTATGTATACCGCATGGGTATCAGAAATATGGAATATTCCCTGGCTACTGCGATGGGTATCTTTAAGACTGTAGTCAGCGTGATCCTTCTGACCTTCGCTAATGGGATGTCCAAGAAGCTGAGAGGCAATTCCATCTTCTAAAGGATGGACGGCGGCGGTCCGGGCCTGCCTGGAACGCTGCGGCGAAGCAGCCTGAAACAGTGAGATTGCAAGAAAGGAATTGAGGTTATGACAAAGAAGAAAAAAAGGCTTACCATACCCGGCCTGATTAATATGTTTATCATGATTTTGCTTACTCTGCTGTGCGTATATCCGATGTGGTATATCTTCATTAATTCCTGGTCGTCTCCGGCGGCGATCAACAGAGGGGTGTTCCTGATCCCGCAGGATTTCTCGGTGGAGGCGTATAAGAACCTGGCGAATATCCCGGGACTTCCTTCCAGTATCGTTATCGCGTTCGCAAGGACGATTCTGGGAACGGCGCTGACGCTGGTCTGCTCCAGTTTCGCGGCGTATCTGCTGGCGGACAGGGATCTTCCGAAGAAGAAGCTGCTGTACCGTTATTTCATCGTTACGATGTATGTAAACGCAGGCTTCATCCCGTATTACCTGACGGTGACGGCTGTCGGCCTGAGGAACAATTTCCTGGTATATATCCTGCCTACGGCCGTGCAGGCATATTTCATCATCCTGATTAAGACTTATATCGAGTCCATTCCGGCCGAACTGGTTGAATCTGCGGAGATGGACGGGGCGGGGATCCTTAAGATCTATGCCCGGATCATTCTGCCTCTGGCGAAGCCGATCCTGGCCTGTATCGTCGTTTTCGCTGCGGTAAACCAGTGGAACGCATGGTCTGACGACATGTTCTTCATGCAGGGCCGCAAGGCGAGCAATCTGCACTGTCTGCAGTACCTGCTGTATCAGAACCTGCAGTCTAACGTGGTAAGCTCTGTGGGAGCCGGTGCGGCTGCCGGCGCGGCCATCCAGGTGAGTTCCATGAGCCTGCGTATGGCGATGAGTTTTGTGACGATCTTCCCGATCCTGTGCGTATATCCCTTCATGCAGAGGTTCTTCACGAAGGGCATTATGCTGGGCGCAGTGAAGGGTTAATTCGTTCTTACTTATTCATTCCTGTGAATGAAATCCTATAAAAGTAAGAAAAAAGAAAGGAGAGAGTGTATGAAAA
The DNA here is from genome assembly GCA_900555195.1 of uncultured Lachnospiraceae bacterium. GTDB lineage: Bacteria > Bacillota > Clostridia > Lachnospirales > Lachnospiraceae > Eisenbergiella. Next base: position 6,507 of record USKC01000102.1, on the reverse strand, counting down.
AGAAGTTTGTATCCAAGCTGCTCGCTGTGGCTGTCGCAGTGACAATGCTGGGCGGACTGATGGCCTGCGGCGGCGCAGAAACCACGGAATCCGCGGCTGCAAGCGAGCCTGCTGCTGCGGAGAGTTCCGCACCCGCTGAGACGGCTGCTGCTGAGGGAGACACCGCTGCGGCTACCGAGGCTGCGGGAGACACTGCGGAGGGTTCTTCCGACTCTGGGCTTATCCTTCAGTCCTTTGACGACCGTGTGGAACTGGATGTAGTGGCCTTTGTTGAAGACAATGAGATGGACGGCCGCAGAACCGACCCGGTATCTCAGTGGATTGAAGAGACCCTGAACATTGACCTGTATCTGACCCATGTAACCGAGGCTGACTGGCCGAATCAGCTGGCTGCCATGATGGCGAGCGGAGATCTGCCGGACATCTTCATGCTGTCCGACCCGACCAAACAGCTTCCGATGCTGATTGAATCCGGTTCTGCCCTGAACCTGGAGCCTTATCTGGAAGAGTATGCACCGAATACCATGAATGATCCTGCAGGTCAGATGATGGTTGCAGCGCAGAGAATGGCTGCCAACAGCCCTGACGGCAACATGTACCTGTGGGGCATGAGCAAGGGTTCATGGGACGACGGCACGGTTCCCACCTGCGGACATTATCTGAGATGGGATCTGTACAAAGAGGCCGGATATCCGGAAATCACCGGTTATGATGACGGAAGCCTGCTGGACGCTCTGGAAGCGATGGTAGCCCTGGAGCCCGAGACGGCTGACGGACAGAAGACCTATGGCATGGGCGCTTGGTTCGGCGCTGGCCAGGGATGGGGCGAATGGGTATTTACCTTCGGCCTTGCCCCTCAGGAAGGCGCGAACCTGATCGAAACCACCGGCCGTGTGCTGGCAGTTTCCACAGTGGATTCCACTCCTCTTGAAAACAATCAGCTGACCGATCCGGAAGGCTATTACTGGAGAGCCGTTCGTTTCTACAATCAGGCGAACCAGAGAGGACTGCTGGATCCTGACTCCTTCACGATGACCTCCGATATGTACGAAGAGAATCTGAAGGCAGGTAAGTATCTGTTCAACTGCCCTGGCTGGATGAGCACCAGTGCAAACCAGCAGTTCAACCAGACCGAAGGCAACCTGAAGACCTTTATCTCCATGCCGAGCCTCAGCGGAGACGCAGAAGACAGATTCGGCAACATGTACCGCGGCGAGAGACAGTATGTGGTGAACGCGAATACCGAGAATCCGGAAAGATGCGTAGCCCTGCTGGATCTGCTTTCCACCTATGAATTCTCCAGAATGGCCTGGAACGGCGTGGAAGGTATGAACTGGACGATGGAAGACGGCGTGCCGACTCCTACCGCTGAATATCTGACTGCTACCAGAGACGATGCGCTCTTTACATCTACCGGCGCGCAAGTATATCATCATTTCAGCGGCTTCGGCAACGGAACGATTGATCCGGCTACCGGCGTTGCGGTTGACCTGTATCAGTTCTCTCCTCAGGCTCTGGAAGCTAAGATGAACGATACGATGAAAGATTTCGTAGACCATTACGGACAGGAAACCCAGGCGGATGTATACCGCGCTGAGACTCCTACCACGGATTCCATGATGTACATTTCCTTCAGCGATCCGGAAGGGGATATCGCCAGCTATGTAAACGAGATCAACGCTTACATGGGCACCAATATCTTCAGAGCGGTTGCGGCTGAGAGCGATGAGGAATTCGAACAGATCCAGAACGAAATCATCACCACGCTGCAGGAAAACTACCATGTAGACGAAGTGTTTGATTACTTCTACAATGAAGCGCTCACCCAGGCTGAAGATGTAGCTACCCTGGTTGAGATGAACAATGCAATTAAGGCTGAGCAGGCGAACTAAATCAGCCTGAAGGGAAGAGTCAGCGCATTTGAAAAGAGTGTGCTGACTCTTTTCGCACATTTACAGGGCGGAGAATCCGGAATTCACAGGGGGGAGCCATCCGCTCAAAGACAACTGAATAGAATTCAAAGACAACTGAATAAAGCATGAAATTGACAGCAGGAGGGGACAACAATGATCAGCAGACAGAAGCTGGTAATTCCTACCTATGAGATGGAAGAAGCGGAAAAATCGCCCATATTTTATGATGTGAGGAATCATCAGGGGACGCGGGGGAACGTCTATCCGATTCCGATGCGCGATACCTTCCGCAATGTGAAGACGGACAGGGAGTATGACGCCGTTGTGCTGGAAAATGAGTACATCCGCGTAACGGTGTTGCCGGAGCTGGGCGGCCGTATCTATGAGGGATATGATAAAAAGGCGGATTATCATTTCGTGTACAAAAACCATGTGATTAAGCCTGCGCTGATCGGGCTTGCCGGAGCATGGATCTCGGGTGGGATCGAGTTCAACTGGCCGCAGCACCACAGGCCAACCACTTATATGCCGGTGGACTGCAGAATTGAGAAAGGTGAAGACGGTTCAGAGACTGCGTGGATGGGAGAGTATGAACCGTTGTTCGGCATGAAAGGAATGGTCGGGGTTACCATCTGGCCGGATAAAGCGTATGTGACGGTCAAAACCAGACTGTACAATCCGTCCAATGCGACACAGACATTCCATTGGTGGGCGAATTTGGCTGTATCAGCGAACAAGAACTATCAACTGAAGTTCCCGCCGGATATCGACTATATCACTTATCACTATAAGGATGCGGTATCCGAGTTCCCAGTGGTGAAAGGGGAATTTGCAAGGGCGGATTTCGGGGAAGGAACGGATATCACCTGGTTTAAAAACATTCCATCCCCGGCATCTTTCTTCATTCTGAATTCCGATTATAACTTCATGGGAGGCTATGATCATGGAAAGCAGAGAGGAACGGTCCATGTGGCGGATCACAATGTGTCTGTCGGAAAGAAGTTCTTTACCTGGGGGAGCAGAGAATTCGGAGATGTATGGCACAGTAATCTGACGGATGAGGATGGAGCCTATCTGGAGATCATGACGGGATGCTATACGGATAATCAGCCGGATTTCTCCTTTATGGCGCCGGATGAAACCAAGACCTTTGAGCAGACCTGGTACGCCATTGCGGATATGCCGGATCTGAAGAACGCGGAGAAGGAAGGCGCGGTGGGCTTTTCCATTGAGGACGGTACGTTGAAGGTCAGCCTGAATGTGACGTCCGAGCAGCCGGGAGCGCACATCCGGATCGCGGCGAATTCTCAGCTGATACATGAGGAAAATGCGGATCTGACTCCGGGCATGGCATATCGTTGTGCAGTTCCGGTCCCGCCTCAGACGGAGGAAAAGGATATTTCCATCTGGCTGGAAGGTCAGGAAGGAAAAACGGTTATTTCCTATGAGTATAAGAAGCCGTTCTTTGAGGGAAGGAAGAAACCGCAGGCGCATAAGCCGGCAAGGAAACCGGAAGAAATCGAAAGCCAGGAAGAATTGTATCTGGAAGGCCTGCATCTGGAACAGTACAGGCATGTGACGATGCGGCCGCAGCCTTATTATGAAGAGGCGCTGCGCAGAGATCCGGGAGATGCCAGATGCAATAACGCCATGGGGCTTTTGATGATGAAGCAGGCTAGGGTGAAAGAGGCGCTTGGCTACTTTGAGAAGGCGGTGGACAGGAGCATTCTCAGAAACCCCAATCCCAGGGACGGAGAAGTATATTTTAACTATGCCTGGGCATTGGAAGAAGATGGGCAGACAGAAGAAGCGATGCGTTTGTACCGGAAAGCTGCCTGGAATTATGGATATAAAGGGCCTGGGCTGAAGCAGGCCGCCAAGCTTGCGATCCGGAAAAGGAATCTGCCGGAAGCGCAGCGCTGCATCCGGGAGGCTCTGGCCGTAAATGCGGAAAGCCTGCAGTTGAACTATCTGTACGCGTATGTGTGCAGAAAGCTGGGGAATCTGGAAGAAGCGAAAAAGACGAATGAGCGGATGCTCGGCATTGATAAGCTGGCCTATGGTTCGCTGGCGGAAAGCTGGCTTCTTGGCGGAGAAAATGCTGCGAAAGAAGATCTTCTGGAGGTGTTGCGCGGCCGGAGAACGGCATGGCTTACATTGATTGCGGATTATCTGGAGATCGGGGACGGAGAGGCTGCGCTCTCGCTTGCCGGACTGGCGCCGAAGGATGCGGGCATGTATTTCTATATGGCCTATGCGGCGCATCTTAAGCAGGATGAAGAGGCTGCGCGCGCTTATCTGGAATCGGCGGAAAATGCCAGCATGGATTATGTATTCCCTTATACGGAAATGGACAGAAAGGTCCTTCTGTATGCTGCGGACAGCGGGACGGTAGCGGGAAGGAGCGCCTATCTGCTGGGCTGTCTGTATTATGGAAGGGATAACCGGAAGGAAGGAATCCGCTATTGGGAAAAGGCAGTCTGTGCAAGCCCGATGATGCATCAGGCGCACCGCGCGCTTGCGCTGGCTCTATTGGAAGTCTATGAGGATAAGGCAGGAGCCAGACGTGAAATGGAAAAGGCGTTTGCACTGGAAAGGGAGCAGTCGAAAGATGCTGCCCCGGACGGAAGATATCTGCTGGAACTGCTTGAAATCCGTAAGAGCTGCGGCGTGGGAGCAGAAGAATTATTAGAACTTCTGGAACGCTATCCGGAGACGGTGAACCGCAAAGAAGAACTGGCCCATCAGAGGCTGGTGCTCTGCAACGAGGCGGGTAAGCCGGAGAAGGCGGCGGAATATCTGAAAGCGCGGATTTTCAATCCTTATGAAGGCGGAGAAGGTATTCTGATCCGTGCCCACATCCTGGCCTATATTCAGCTGGGACGCAGAGCGGAAGGCGAAGGAAAGTGGGAAGAGGCGATTGCCTGCTACCAGAAAGCGCTGGAATACCCGGCTAATTATCAGGAAGGCCGCGGAGTGAATGCCAGGGAAGCTGCGATCTATTACCATATGGCCCGTGCGCTGGAAGCGCAGGGACAGACAAAGGAAGCGCTGGAATGGTATGAGAAGGCCGCCGAGCATAAAACAGGGCTGCTGGACGAGAGCGATTTCTATACGGGCTGCGCGCTGCGCCGCCTCGGAAGAGAGAGGGAAGCCGCACTGCTGTATCTGGATATGCTTAAGAAGGCGGGAGACATACTGGAAGAGGACGATCAGCTGCCTTATTTCGGCGGTTTTGTATCCAATCTGCCTGCAGAACACAGCGTGAAAATCGCAAATCACAGGAAAGCGCATCCGGCCAGATTCTATGCGCTTACCGGTCTGGCGAGACGGGAGGAAGCCGGAACGGAAAAAGAACTGGCCAGAAAATGGGGAGCCGAAACGGCTTGGCTGTCTATTATAGAAAAAGAAGGAGAGGGAATGTGGCAATGAAAACAACAGAAAATGGGACGGCACCTTGTGAAATCAAGGCATCAGAGAAAATCAAAGGGATCGTATATGCGTATAACACGGGGGATGAATACGATATGGTCCACGATCTGGGGGCGGAATGGATAAGATTGAATATCTGCTTCCCCTGGACGGATAAGATGTTCGGCACGCTGAGCGAAGAGTATAAGGAAGCGCGGGAAGAAATTCGCAGAACGCATGCACAGGGATTCCAGGTTATGCCCGCCACACCGCCCATCGGCGGCTACGGCTATGATGAGAAAGAGGGAAAGACCTGCTGGCATGAGCATTTCCCGGATTTCGTCGGAAAGAAAGGAACGGAAGAGTTCTATGAGAACGTGCGGGAATCCATGCGTTTCATCTGCGAAGACCTGGGCGAGGACGCGGGTATCTATTGGCAGTGCATGAACGAGATTGATATCCCTACTTTTTCTAAGGACTATCCGGATGATATTCTGGCGGATACGGCGAGAGCCAGCGCGGAAGGGATCCTGCGCGCGAATCCGAATGCCAGATGCGGAATTAACATCTCCTGCTACAATGAAAACGCGTTGCGGATCGCTGACCTGGTATACAGAGAAGGACACAGCTTCTACTACATGGGCGTGGATCAGTACTTCGGTTCCTGGCAGCCGGGAGATGTGGAAAACTGGAACGGCGTAATTGACGGTCTGTATGAGAGATATCATCTTCCTGTGCTGGCAAACGAATGGGGATATTCTTCCAACGGAGAGGTAGCGGCGCAGAGGCCGGAGCCTGACAGCATTCCGGAAGGCTGGTCAGATGTGTGTGCCGTGAAGCAGTGGTTTTATGATGTGCCCGGCGGACATACCTATGAGGTGCAGGCGGATTATTTTGCGAGAGGGCTGAAGCTGTTTGCGGAACATCCGCATTGCCTTGGTTCCTTCATGTTCTGCTGGCGGGACGCTTATCACTGCTATCACTGCGGAGCGCCGGACTGTCCAGCAGAATGCTATTGGGGCCTGGTGACCGCGGACTGCAAGCCGAAGCCTGCCTATTATGCGGCGAAGGAAGCGCTGGAGAAATATTATAAATAAAAGGACGGGAGTGTCTGTAAGATAACCCGATGAAAGGCGCTGCCGGTGTATGCAAAAGCCGGCGGCGCTTTTTATCCCTTTAAAGG
>USKC01000101.1 GCA_900555195.1 uncultured Lachnospiraceae bacterium | reverse complement strand
AATTCCTCTTCTTCGTTGTATTCAAATATCGACACAGCGATCACCTCCGCTCTCTGGCTGCGAAGGAAGTCCGATAGGATCCCTTCTTCAATGCATTCCGCAACAGCCCTCTCCACCGCTTCCTCTATAGCAGACCCTTGGTTCGCATATTTTCTGATCCGTGATACAAATTCACTATATTCATACAGCGTTCGGCACCGCTCCATCAGTTCACGGTTATATCCCTGGTTGATGTTGAGAACACGCACTTTCAGTTCCAGCGACGGTTCCTCTTCCTTTCCATGCACTGGCCCTGTTTCAAAGGCATCCGACAGTTTCAGCGTCACATCCTCCGGCGCCTCCTCCGCTCCGTTGTAGAAAACCACGAAATGCGGAGCGGGGATACGAATCTGTGTCGAGGAGTACAGCGATTCTTCCAGCACATGCTTCTCCAGAAGCCGTGCGATATAGAACAGGTTCCTAAGCGGCATGTTCGGGTTCCAGGTGGATTGGTGTTCATACAGCATCAGCCTCACATCCAGCAGGAAGGAGATGTCATTCTTCATGTTCATATAGATGGCATTCTCCAAGGTGGTCACCGTAAGCTGTTCCGGATCCCGATAATCAGTTCCGTTCAGGGCGTTGTACAACCCCAGCAGTGCTGCCTTGCTGCGAAAGAGCATTCGGAAAACCGAATCTTTGTATTTTCTGATGGCGCGTATCTTTTCATCCATGGCTGGCTCCTTTCCTCGCACAGGCTGGGAAGGGAGGGCAGTATCACCCTGTCTGCATCCCGCGTGCGATGGGCAGCAGGAGCAGCATCCGTTTCGTCCGCTCCTGCTGGTTTCATGTGTTACAGAAATTGGGAAATAGACAATCAGCATAGCGTTTCCGAAATGAATGTCAGAATGAACAGACGGCGGATATTCCGCCAAAAGCCGAACGGCTTTACAGAAATTTTATGCCTATCTGTATTGTAGCATCTTATGCAGTGTCGCACAAGCATGAATGCGCATAGAAAATAGGAAAGTTGAGCTGCCCTGGGACCCATTTACAAAGCCGATATCTGTAAAATTCCGCCAGGCATTATACCGGCCCGCAGCGAAGCGAAGTGGCAATCTCCCCTGGAAGGGCCATGTCCGAAGGACATGATATATTAAAATATAACCGCTGCAAATTTTATGAAAGAAGGGCTGGCACACGAAGATTCGCGCGTCAGCCCATACCGCTTATCAGCTCCGGATCTGGCTTAAAATAGTCGGATCCTTGATCTTTTTATCTTCCGCCAGCAGCACGATCTTTGAAAGGATTTCCGCAGTCTTGGGATCCTCATCCGCGAAGGGCAGAAAGATCCGTCCCCTGGCCTGGGAATGTACCGGAAGGATGGGGATCATGCCGATGCCTTCCCCGTGCACGACGCCGGAACCCAGATGCACGGAATAGTTGGCCAGGCTTCCGTGGATCTTTGCGTGGGAACCGGTGAAGGAGACATTCGGAAGCTTCAGCAAAGATACAAGCTCTGCAGCGATCGCCGAACGCATCTGGACGGTGGAATGGCTGGCCTGTGGATCCACGCCGCCCACATGGGCCATGCTCACCACCAGGTCGATGTCCCGCATGACTTCTGAGAACAGGATGGGAGGTACTGCTTCCAAATCCACGGGCTTTCCCGTAGACCGGTCAAAAAACTGAATGACCTCCAGCGTGGGGGCTTCGATGTCTGCCGGAGAGAACCAGTCCGCGAGCGCATACATGCGGACGATCAGATTTTCCTGGTAGAACACCTTCTGCAGGCCCTCTTCATAATCTACCGTCCAGCCGCGGCCCTTTAAGAGGGCCACGGTTTTCTGGGGCTGTACCTGATGGCCGGCATAGCGCCTGGATACGGTTTTCTCCTGCCGCTCTTCTTCGGTGAGCGGATAATATTCCCGGAACACCTGCTTGAAGGGCTGACAAAGCCTCTGTTCGTAGAGCAGGTGCATATAGGAGGCCCATTCCCCGGCCGTGATTAGGTCGTGCGGGTGGGCAACCCGCAGGGAGGCATCTGCCGGGAGGGGCAAGGAGTCATTGCCCGGAAGGGGCAGGCTGCCGCTTTCGGAAGTGGGGATGCTAAGGCCGTTTCCACCAGAAACCGGTGCGTCTGCGCCCGGATGGCCGGACAACAGGAGGAGGCCGCCTTCCTTTTTAAGAAAGCCGTTGCGGTGCTGCTGCGTCTGGTCATTTCCGGAGATATCCCATGTCCAGACAAGGGAGGACGCCAGAGGCGCGAGAACGGGATTGTCCAGAATCTTATCCAATTCCTCGATCCGGAATACGGTGCCATCCGTCATCGCCCGCTCCAGGCTTTCTCTGGCCCGGCGCTTTTGCTCCTTCAATTCTTTTACCGTTTCCTTCAGTGCGAGAACCGTTTCATTTTTTGCCAGAGATTTTGGCAGGGTTTTCAGACATTTTCCGTCTTTTTCAACAGCAAGCCCGGCTGTTCCGTCGCGGTCGATTTCCAAAGACAGCTTCACACCTCCTTCATCCACCCCGTTCATAAGCGGACGGATCTCCTCCAGCTTCTCGCTTTCCAGATACCAGGTCATGCGGTTCACGTCCAGGAAGCCGGTGGTGATGGCAAGGTTTTCAAGGGCGGTCTGGACGGCTTTTTTCTCACTTTCCCTGCGCTGTGCGCCGAACTGCTTGCTTTCCTTCAGGAACTTCTGGATGAACGTATACCGTCTTAAAGCTTCTTTCCGATCTCCCTCCTGAATGGGGATCAGGGGGTAACAGCGCAGCTTCTCCTGGTTCCGCTTTTGAATGATTTCCGCTTCCAGCTCACCGATGTTCAGCTTCCCAAGAACGGCGTCCGCATAGAGCTGGGAGCGCCGGTGGCCGCTGCTGCTGGAGGTGATATATTTGGCGGATTGATACAGGAGATGGAAGCGCTTTTCTCCCAACTCCTGATAGGCCGCGAGGAACCAGTCCCGGTCAAAGGCGCCGTCGTTGAACTGCTGCGGGCTGATGGGGGAGTACAGCGCCACTTCGGTCTCCTTTTCCGCGGAGAAGGTTTCGTTGATGTGGGCGTGGAAAAACCAGATGCCCCTCTTCAGGCCGGGCCATTGGAGAATTTCCTCCGCAAAGGCAGCCCATTGAGGCGCATACATAGCTGCCTCCACCAGCCGTTTTTCACGGATATCCGTTTGGGCAAGCAGCGTCTTCAGCCGGTCAGCCGTATCTTCCTTTGCGGGATAGCAGCGTTTCAGAAGATGGCTTAATATCGCCCGTTTAGTGGTATCTGCAGAATAGTAATAGCCTCGGAAGAAATTTTCTTTTCCCAGGGCGGCCAGCAGGCCGCAGAAGTACTCGGCTCCTTCAAACCGTTCTATGGAGCGGGCTGGTCCGGTGAGCGGAGTGGGCAGTTCACCTCTTTTTTCCTCCACATCCACAATGCGCCGTGTTACGGTACGAACCAGTTCGGGAGCCCAGGAATAGGCGTCCAGGATCTTTTTGCCCCTGTTGCGGAATGAGGACGGGGCAGTGAGCACCCGGATATCTCCGTCTGCATTGCTTCCTGTCATTAACCGCTCATACAGCGCTTCTTTGGGCAGGATCCCTTCCTCGCAGGCACGGAAAAAATCTTCCAGAATCAGCCCTTCGGAAACGGCCACGTTCACCTCCCGTTCGAGAGCATATTCTACAAGAAACCAGGTTCTGAATTTCTCCGGCTCCGTTGCCGTTATCCTGAGAAGACGTCTCCAATGGCCCACCAGGCGGTGGTTGAAAGGGGCGGCTTTCCGCTCTGAGAAAGAAATGATGTGCTGGTTTCCTGAGGGGGTCAGATAATTTTGACTCAATTTGTCCATTCCCACGAGCAGGACAACGCTCTGATAACACTGCATGGCGGCTTCAAACACATCCTGGGCGGGAAAGAGCCAGGGAAGCAGAGCGACGATATCTGCCATCTGCCAGAAACGTGCCTGATATGCCAAATATCCGTCCTTGGAATAATCAGGAGCGAATTTATCTTCCAGTTTGGCAAACCAGTCTGCGGTTTTGCCTCCATAGATGTATGGGTTGTTCCAGCGGCTCATGATATAGGTGAGGCCGAGCATTTTATGTATATCCGTGCAGTAGTCTCCCAGGGCTTCCCGAAATTCCTCCCAAAACGGGATCATTTCCGGACGGATTTCCTGCTTCACTCTCAGCTGCGCGCTGTTTCCGAAGGAAGCCGGAATGGAGATGGACTGCCTGGATGCATCGCCGAACAGAATCTTGCTGCGGGAACCGTCAAAATATTCCGTTTCATATTCATAGTCTGCATGACGGGTGAAAACGGCATTCATCCGTTCCAGCACTGCAAGAAATGCCTGCTTTTCAGGGAGCATGGCCCGAAATTCCCTGTCTGAAAGAAGGGGAAGGGCGGTGGTCATCTGCTGCATCCCATGTTTTGCGGCAGCGGCGGCTGCCTCGGCAAGAACCTTGGGCGCATACAGGCCAAAGCCGTTTTCCTTGGTATAGGCTTCCTGCTCCTGAACGTTTCTCTCCATCAGGCGGTCTGTCAGGATGCGGGTTTGGGTGGAAAGGGGGGCTGCATTCAATTCCTCCAGCGTTTCCCGGTGTTCTTCTAACAGTTCCGGATGTTCCTTGCCAAAATGCAGTAGCAGTTCCGCCGCGGCCTGAATCTGATATTCTTCCTTGCTGGCCAGCATATGGCCTATGACGGAGGAAAGCATCTGGGGCTCCTGTTTCTGGAAAACGGAGAGCACCGCTTTTCGTAATCCGCTGCTTTTGGAACGTAAGCTGTCCGCCAATGCTTCCAGGTCTTCCTGTATCAGTCGGCAGGAGGATAGCCGTCCTGCGGCCTGTTCCTTCACCTGCACAGAGCGATCCTGAAGGGCTTCACGCAGAAGGGCGCGGTGCCTGCCGCATTTTTCAGGCTGCAGCAGGTTCAGGTAGAAGGCCTGCCGCTGCTGCACATTCATGAAGGAACGCAAAGGAGCCAGCTCCAGCGTCATTTCCGAATCTCCATCGTAGCCTGCCAGGCTCATCATGCAGGAAAGCACCCGGGTATTCTCCAGTGTGACGGATGTGAACGTGAAGGGATTGCCCGTGAACGTACGGCTTCTGTTGCCTATGAATTCAGCGACCGCCCGAAGAGAATCAAAGAGAGCACGTCTTTCCTCCTTCTTTGCAGGAAGGTCAGGATTCGCTTCCGGCGTGAAAGGCTCCTTGCGGTAAATATAAGTGCTGAGGACGGAGGAGGTGACGGACAGGCAGCCGACGATCCAGGCCAGGACTTCATCATCGCGCACGTTCAGGTACTGCATCGCAAGATGCATGCGGTAGCGGGAACTGTCTGTGCGGCTGATGAACAGCCATCCCAGGATCTGGCGGTATTTTTTCCCATCGTCCAGCAGGGTGCGCACCATCTGGTCGGTATCTTTCACTTCCATGCATCCTGTTGCCCAGAGCGCAAAATAGGCTTCCAGATTATTGGGGCTATCCAGGAACCTGAGGCGGGTTTCGGCGCTGGTTAAGCAGTCGTAGGCGAATACTGCGCATTTTTTTACCACAGCGGCATCTGCATCGCCATAGCCCAATCCCGTCCAGGTGTCAAAGGCCCGGGTAACGCTGCTGTAACGGAATAGGTTCTCGTCGATGCACAGTTTGAGGATCCTGGTTAGGGTGTGGACGCTTCCGGCATCCGCATTTTCCAGGATCTGCTGTCTGAGCCCCTCCTGCATGCGGGCAGCCAGCAGGAGCTTTAACAGCAGCCCGACCAGATCGTCCCTTCCGCTGATGATGACTGCCCGGATGATCTTTGAGGAAAGAAGGACCTCGCCGTTCTCTCCGGCTAAGGCATCCCAGACCAGTGCACAGACCGATTCGTTTCCCCTTCTTAATTCCAGCGCCAGCCGTACGTCAAACCCCCTTACCCAGTCATGGGCACAGGGGAGAAGGTCGATCACATCCATATCATAAGCGCGCAGATAAAGGCAATCGGCCAATTCCGAAATCGCCCAGACCGCATGATAACCGAAATCTCCGGAACGGTAACTTCTTCTCCACATGGAAGAAGAGAACTGTCCTTCCATCCGCATCCGGGTGATTTCTTCCATATCTTGGACAAATTGGGCGTCTGTCAGGGAAGATACGGCCCGCTTCAGGCCCGAAGCCCAGAATTCCTCCACGCTGCCAAGCTGTTCCGGAGCCTTGCCGTAAAGGCGGGTCAGTTCCTTATAAAGGCTGTTCCAACGATCGCCCCCGTACGGATAACAGGCATAATTCCAAAGAGCCTCAGTCAGCGCCCCTCCCCTTTGAGCAAGCCTGCCCATGGCGTCATATTTTTCCCTGTTGATCTGTACATTTTTTCGTTCCATGCATTCCTCTCATTTCTGCCTCCATGAGGCGCTCCAATGTTGCTGCCAGCCAGGCCGGCGCATGAACTGCGCGGACTGTACCCCCATCTCATTGCTTTTTTTACCATAACCGGCCGGACAGGAACGTCAGGCGGATGAAGGTGAGACAGTCTCCCTCCTGTAATTTCACTTGCGTCTCCAGCCCCTCCAGTTCTTCCTGGTTCCTAAAGACGCGCACCAGGCCATCTTCAAAACACTGGCAGGCCGTTTCGCATGCTTTGGCCATATCCGCCTTCTTATCCGAATAAATCCGTCCGAAACTAACTTTACCTGTTTCTGCCTGTATTTCGATTTCTTCTCCCGTAAGAAACGGGATCATCTGCCGGTCTTGTCCTTTCTCATTGTATTTCTGTACTTCGATTTCGACCAGCGCGGTCAGAAGTTCCCTGACGGTTGTTACCGAATCGGGAATTTCCATTGGAACCTTCTCCAGGGATGTTTCCCGTTTCGCATAGGGATTGGACATGCCGCGCTGCGCTGTCCGCTTTCCTGCAGATTTCATCTGTACATATATATTCAATGTTACCCTCCATTCTGAAGCGCTTTCCCCCGGAAAAGCGCTTCCTGCCGCCGCGATGGTCTGTAAATTCCTAGGATTCGCTGAGCGTAATCCAATACCTCTGCTGTGGTATCCCATCCACAATGATTTCATTTTCAAGGATCCCGCCGTTGTTGACAATGCTTTTTGCAGATGCAATGTTGTCCTTATCGCAGACCATCAGCACATTATCCATGCCGAGACGTTTACATTCCTGCAGGGCAAGGGAGAGCATTTTTGTCGCAATGCCTTTTCCCCTTTCGGAAGGCCTGACGCCGTCTCCGATGTGCCCGCCGTTTCGCAGCAGGGACTCGTTCAGGTAATGCCGTATATTAACCGCGCCGACCACGACATTCCGGTCTGCATCCAGGCAGAAATAAGTTGAATCAGGTACGGAATTGCCCGAAGCTTCTTTCACCTCAAGATGGTCGCAGTAATAGCTGAAATCATGATAATCCACCCTGCGGATGGAATAGGGAACGATTTTCTCTCCTGAAGCATGCCATTCATCCAGCATCTGTGTGATTTGCTCCTGATATTCGGCCGCAGCCTTGATTAATTTTAAAGTCATGATATATCTTCCCCCCGTTGTGCTTGTTTTTTTGATGAATCGTGCGGAGCGTATCTTCATCCTTAGATATTTTTTCGGCAATACATATCGCTGTTTCACCTATTCCATTCGGGAAACCCGCATGAGCCATAATTTTTCCCTCATAAAAATCCATGATCGGGCGGCGAAGTTTTGACGGGAACAAAGGCAATCTATTCAATATAGACAGAACCAGCCAATATCAAACTCGTATTTGCCTTGAAATGTTTATACTCCTTGTATCTTCGGGTGAATGAGCTGCCATATCTGTATCTTTCCACATCGCGGTTGATAAATTGATTATAGCATAGAGTTTGCAGCAGTTCAGTATGTGTTTTGTAAATCACTTTGCTTATGTCATTGCACTGTATACAGATGAACCAGGCATCCGGCCGATTATCTGCAGAAAGGTAATAGTGCCGCAAATGGCAGAATAAAAGTAAAAAAATGACAGAATAAAGATATTCTTTTCATATTACAGGCATTATAGTGATAGTATGGAAATAGTTTGCGGATGAGGCAATGCATGCAGGGTTACGCGGCAGTTTGCCTGTGAATCAGGAACGATTGAGGGATAGAAAACATATGAGTATTGCGATATGTTTCGGGAACGTCTTAAAGGGAAAGTGGAGCCTACAACAAGCGGTCACGGCGCTATTGATTTGATCGTGCTGGAGAAGTTGTTTGGCGAAACTGCTTGCATATAAACTTATTTTCTTTTATACTGAAATCCGTACGGTTCATTCCAAAGGCCAGCCGGGATATTCCAAGAATACCTCCGCCGCACAGAAGCGCGGGCAGCGGACAGAAAAGGGAATGGAGGGGTTACGGATATCACAACACGATCGATTATATAAGAACTGCACCCGCAGAAGTGAAGTGAACCTGACAGAAAGAAATCACCAGCCATGAAGGCGTCATGTCCCCAAGGGAACAGATGACTTCATGGCTTTTTATTTGCTTCGGCGGAGTATTTGAACGGGGCGGATAACTGAGCAAAGCGTTCGCGGCCTGCAGTAGGGAATCGCGCCGGCTGGAAATGGAGGAAACATAGGAGATGGACAGAATGGGAAGAAGACGGATAACAGCATTTCTGTGTGCGGCTGCTGTGGCGGTCTTGGGGATGACAGGCTGCAGCACGGCGGAAGAAGAGGGCGGAGGCGGACAGATGAATGGAAGGCAGCAGGAACAAAGCGCGGCAAGCAGCAGCGCGCAGTCCTCTTCCGTGATCGTGACCATGCCTCCCACCTCGGAGCCGGAGGCGGGCTTTGACCCGGCCTATGGATGGGGAGCGGGGGAGCATGTCCATGAGCCTCTGATCCAGAGCACGCTGACCACCACCACGACGGATCTGGAGATCGGGCTGGATCTGGCTGTGGATTATTCGGTGAGCGAAGACGGCCTGCTGTGGACGGTGACGATTCGGGACGACGTGTTCTTTACGGATGGAGAGCCGCTCACTGCTTGGGATGTGGCGTTCACCTATAATCTGTGTGCGGATACCAGCAGCGTGAACGATTTTACCATGCTGGATGAGGCGGTGGCCGTGGATGATGTGACTGTGGAATTTCACATGAACCGGCCCTTTTCCATCTGGCCTTATACCATGGCCGTGGTGGGGATTGTGCCGGAGCATGCCTATGATGAGAATTATGGAAGCAATCCCATCGGTTCCGGCAGGTATATCCTGAAACAGTGGGATCGGGGGCAGCAGGTGATCCTGGAAGCAAATCCGGATTATTACGGAGAGAAGGCGAAGATGCAGCAGGTCACCATTCTGTTCATGGAAGAAGATGCGGCCCTGGCGGCGGCCATGGCAGGACAGGTGGACGTGGCGCATACGGCGGCTTCCTATGCGGATCAGCAGATCGGCGGCTACAGTCTGTTTCGGGCGGAAAGCGTGGATAACCGC
>USKC01000100.1 GCA_900555195.1 uncultured Lachnospiraceae bacterium | reverse complement strand
TCCGTTTTCAATCCCTGTTTGCCGCTCTTTGGCCTGTCCCCGTGCGGGACGCAGTCCGGAGCCTGCCCTTCCCAGGGATCGGAAGTATGCTTCCCGCAGGGACGCTCTCGCTCCGTTAAAAACGCAGCGGTACATAACGCGCCAGAAGACAGCGCGTAAGTGCCGGCGTTTTTAAAGGCCCTGCGGGAAGAATATCCTGCGGCAGGGAAGGGGCAGGATCTCTTTGGCGCGCCGGGAATGGCAGACAGATTTGAATGATTACTTAAATTATACAAATAAATACAGCAAATTTGCTGTATTTATAATAGCGGATCGGTGTCTAAAAAACAACTGATTATTAAAATATTACAAAAACATAAAAAAATTCCATGAAAAATTATGCATACATGAAAAAAGTACATGTTTGAAGCGGTTGATTGCATTGAATTTAAACGGCAAAAGAGGATAATGGACTTATGAAAACCACCAGAAAGGAGAGAGGTTATGAAAAGAAAGATGTTGCAAAAAGTGGTTGCTCTGGCGGCAGTTTTAACAATGGGGATGTCTGCTTTGGCCGGATGCGGACAGGCGGCCGATGGGGGAACGGCCGCCGCTGAAACCGGGGGGGATGCGGCAGCAGCCTCGGAAGAAAGTGTACCCCAAGAGACTTCGTCAGAAAGCGCGGCGGGCGTGGAGGATTGGGAAAGTGAACCGATTGTCCTTACTGCCACAATAGTGGACTATTCCATTACCCCTTATTTTAAGGAAGTGATGGATAAGTTTACAGAAATGCATCCGAATGTGACATTCAATGTGATTGACATTCTGAATTCGGACTATATTGAAAAAGTGACGACAATGATGGCGGGCGGCGAAGATATAGACCTGATTTATTCTAAAAATAATCAGCAATATATGACGTTGGTGTCAAATGGCCAGATTGAAGATCTGATGCCTTATGTGGAAAGAGATGGAGTAGATCTTTCCATCTACGATGGAGCTGCGGAAAAGCTGACCCTTGATGGAAAGCTGTATGGGCTTCCATTTAGAAATGACCTCTGGCTGTTATATTATAATAAAGATTTGTTTGATCAGGCAGGGGTTGATTATCCTACGAATGATATGACATGGGAAGACTGGGCGGAAATGTGCAAACAGATGACCAGCGGAAGTGGGGCGGATAAGGTATATGGGGGATATCTGCAGAACTGGCCCGCCAGCGTTCAGAATATGACGATTTCCGATGGAAAACATACCACGATCGAAACGGATTACAGCTTTATGAAGGATGCATATGAGATGGTTGTGGATTTGCAGGATAACGGTTACATAATGGATTATTCCACCATTTCTACCGGCAGCCTTCATTATACGGGCACTTTCTTTAACCAGCAGGTGGCAACCGTATATCAGGGAACCTGGTTTAACACGACACTATTGGAACAGGAAGCTGCGGGAGAGATTCCATTTGAGTGGGGAATGGTGAAAGCGCCGCATATGTCAGACGGTCAGGAAGGTGATGCGGTCGGAGCTGCATTCCCGATGTGTGTAAATTCAAACTCTGCACATAAAGAAGCGGCATGGCAGTTTGTGAAATTCCTGTGCAGCGAGGAGGGAGCAAAAATCGTGGCGGCAAATGGAGGCCTTCCTGCTGTTCGCACAGAAGAAATCATGGAGCTTTACCTGAGCCAGGAAGGTTTTCCGGAAGGGTGTGAGAGCGCGTATGAAGTGAACCAGATATCCTTTGAGGTACCGGTACATGAGAAATCTGGGGTGATCGGGACAATCCTGGATGAAGAGAACAGCCTGATTATGACGAAGAGCCTTACTGTGGAAGAGGGATTGAATGAATTGACGGAAAGGGTAAATGAGGCTTTGAATGAATAGCTGAAAGCTTTTGTGAATGCTCCGCCACAACCTCTATAAGGGGAAGAGGAAAGTGGCGGGGCATTTTCAGTAAAGAAGATAAGGGGTGGCTTTTATGAAACAAAAAATGAAAAAAAGTACCAAGAACAATCTGATCGCGTATTCCTTTATTGCGCCCAATTTCATTGGTTATCTTATCTTTACGCTGATACCCGTCGTGTGTACCTTTTTTCTTTCTCTCTGTGAATGGAACGCAGGAAATATCTTTGCATTTATCGGTTTTGAAAATTATCAGAGAATGGTAAAGAACAGCACGTTTCGGATATCGCTGTTCAATACGCTTTACTATGCGGTTGGGACTGTGCCTATCACCATGGTTTGCTCGCTGGCGTTGGCATGGCTTTTGAATTCCAAGATAAAGGGAATGACAATCTTCCGGTCTGCAATTTTTTTCCCGCATGTGGCGGCGGTTGTGGCGATTGCAGCGGTTTGGAATATGCTTTTCAATCCGGATATGGGCCCTGTAAATATGATGCTCAGTTCGCTGGGCGTTAAAAATCCACCCAGGTGGGCGGCGTCTACGGACTGGTCCATGCCGGTTGTGATTTTGGCATCTATCTGGAGAAATGTGGGATATTATATGATTATTTATCTAGCTGGCCTACAGGGTATCCCGAGCGAATTATATGAAGCCGCCAAAATGGACGGAGCTTCAGGATGGCAGAGATTTCGTAAAATTACGTTACCTATGCTCACACCCATTACATTTTTTGTAAGCATTATGCTCACAATTTCATGTTTTAAGGTATTTGATTTGATCTATACCATGACAGAAGGAGGGCCGGGACGCTCCACGAATGTCCTGGTAATGCATATTTATGACAGCGCCTTTACTGAATATAAGTTTGGATATGCCAGTGCCGTAGCCACTGTCCTGTTTTTCATCGTTTTAATCGTTACCCTTATTCAGTTCAGGGCTGAACGGAAGTGGTCTGAATATATGTAAGGAAAATATAGCGGTTCAGACTTGGCCGGACTGTTGCAGGAAAACAGGAAAGGAGCAGAAATTTTATGAAAGATCTGTTTTACAGTAAAAGAGGAGTAATGATAAAAAAGATTGCAAAAAAAACAATTATCTATATTCTTCTGATTTTTATCAGCGTGATCATGCTGGTGCCGTTTGCCTGGATGCTTGTATCCTCTTTCAAATTGAATAAAGATGTATTTACCTATCCGATCGTATGGTGGCCGGAAGAATTTATTACAGACAATTATGTGAGAATATGGGAAGAGATTCCCCTGCTGCGTTATTTTTTTAATACGGCAAAGCTGACGGTGGTCATTACTTTGATGCAGCTTCTGACCAGCACCTTTGCGGCGTATGCCTTTGCCAAAATGAAATTTCCGGGGAAAAATTTTCTGTTTCTCAGCTATATATGTACAATAGCCATGCCGTGGCAGTCCTATATGATTCCCCAGTTCATTATCATTCGATGGCTTGGTTTGGTAGATACGCATTTATCTTTGATCATTCTGCAAAGTTTTACGGCTTTTGGCGTATTTCTGGTCAGACAGTTTTATATGGAAATTCCGGATGAGATATGTGAGGCTGCAAGGATTGACGGGGCGAGTGAATATGGGATTTACGGGCGGATTATGCTTCCTCTTTCCAAGCCGGTTATTGCGACGCTGACCATCTTTTCATTTACTTCTACATGGAATGATTTCATGGGACCTCTGATCTACATAAATACAGATAAGTTAAAGACAATTCAGCTTGGACTCAGAAGCTTCATTTCGGAATATTCGTCAGAATACTCATTGATTATGGCCGGGTCTGTTATTGCGCTGATTCCTGTCATCTTGGTTTTTGCCTGCCTGCAGAAATACTTTGTAGAAGGAATTGCGTCAACGGGACTAAAGGGGTAGTGTTTTCTGCATCAACGGGACGCAAGGGGGAAAAAGATGGAGTATAAGGAATTAAAAAATGGATGGCGGCTGTTTTCAACAGAAAACAAGGGCAAGTTGGAGCAGAAGGAATTGGAAGAGCTGGAAGAGAAATATCGTTGCCAAAAAACGGGATATGAGATTCCTTCTATGCCCATGCAGGTTTTGGATGTATTAACCTATCATGGGGTGGTTGAGGACCCGGCAAAGACCGGAAGCGGGGAGGAAAGCCGGTGGGTTTCTCAAAATGACTGGCTGTATGTCATTCGACTGGATGCGGAAGACTGTGCTGCAAAAAGGCCAACCTGGCTGTATTTTGGCGGGGTGGACACCTTTGCCGATTTTTACTGGAATCGAGAATGGATAGACAGCAGCGAAGATGTATTCCTGCCGGTTTTATTAAAGCCGCGTAATACCGAAAAGAAGGAGAACTGGCTTGTTGTCCATGTCCATTCTCCTTGGAAAAAAATGGAAGAAATGCAGGTCCCGCAGCGCTATCAGAATAAAGTTATGCCGAAATGGGCGCTTTTCAGGGGATTTCACAGGGGATATGATGACTATCTGGGCTTCCCGCCCTATTTAACCAGGATGGGCCTGTATGATGAAGTATGGATGGCCTCGGGCGAAAATGGCCTGAAACAGACAGAAGTGTCCGTATCCGTACTGGATGATGGGAAACGCGGAAAGGTTGCTGTTGCTGTTGATTTGTTCGGCGAAGCGGAAGTAGGCGCTGCTTTGCGGTACGAACTGTGGGATGAGAACGAAAGGCTGTGTTCGGGCGAAGGGGAACTGGAAGGACAGAAAGGGAGAATCCGTTTCATGATAGACAATCCCATATTATGGGAAACGGCGCAGAGAGGAAATCCGTATTTATACAGCCTGAAAATATATCTTACAAACCATTCGGAAATCATGGATTGCCGGCAGAAAAAAATAGGATTTCGTGTCCTGAAAAAGACCGGGGATATGGAATTTGAATTAAATGGAAAGCCGATCAAGCTGTGGGGAGCAAATCTCGCGCCGATTGATAATAAAACAGGCTGTTATGATGCCAAAAGGGCGGAAGCCCTGATAAAGAAAGCGCTGCATGCCAATATGAACTGCATCAGAGTCTGGGGAGGCGGGGACAGGCTTCCGGATGTTTTTTATGACATGTGCGACCAGCTTGGGGTTTTGCTGTGGCAGGATTTTTTCCACGATTATTCCATGTATCCTGAGGAATATGCATTTCGGGAGCTGTGCCGGAAGGAGGCGCGTTATCAGATAAGACGTCTGAAACATCATCCGTCCATCCTTCTTTGGTGCGGAAGCAATGAAAGCGTGATGTGCAGAGATTTTTCCAATCCGGGAGAGGAATGCATCGGATATGAAATCTATGATGAAGATTATCGAGGGATTTGCCAGGAACTGGATCCGGAACGATACTATCATATGTCATCTCCCTGCGGAGGAAAGTATGCGAACGATCCTTTGGAAGGAGATACGCACAGCTATACAAGCACCTGGTTTGTGCCGGGAGGCAGATATCCGGTATTCTTATCTGAAAATATGCGCTCTTTCCTTCCGCCGTCTCATTCCATGAAAAGAATGATCGGGGAAAAGGGATTGTGGCCGGAAGATTATAGCGGACAAATGACGAAAGGAAATCTTTTCCCATGGCCGCCTTCCTGGAAAGCGTTCACCTCCGCTGATGGATGGAGAAAAATTTCGGAAGTGGAACAATTTTATGATGCGGATGACCTTCCTTCCATGATTTATCGGTTTGGGGCTTCCGTAAGCAAATATATGACGGAGTGTATAGGGCGGTACAGGCGGGGAAGAAGCTATGAAGAACGCTATGAGAATTACCGGAAATGCAAAGGACATTTGTGGTGGAAACTGAATACCAGCGCTCCGCACATTTATTCGGGGTTGATGGATTATTATCTGGAACCATGCATGCCATATTTTGCATTGAAAAGATTATATCAGCCTTTCCAGATTTTCTTTTCCAAGGACGATTATATCGGCGTATGGCTTGTAAACGATACGCTGGAAGTACAGGAAGGAACCGTTTATATAAAGCTGTTTCATTTAAACAAGAATGCCGCTACAAAATTCATGAAAAAAACATTCCGAATCAGGCCGGATGAATCCCTGTTTCTGACCGATCTCAATGCGTTTGGGCAATTTCTGATGAATGAACACATTCTGTATGCGAAGGTGACGGACACGAGTGGAAAAGTGATGACGGAAATGACAGATTATGTGGATATTGAACGTCATATGGAATTTCCGGACGCAAAATTAACCATTACGGATGAAGGCGGCGGGGAATTTCGGATTGAAACGGATCGTTTCGCCAGGTGCGTGGAATTATGGGGAGAAGATGGCGGAGACAGATTCGGATGGGATTTTTCGGACAACTATTTTGATTTAATGCCCGGACAAAGCAAAAAGATTCGGATTTCCGGAAAGCATTCGGGCGGTATCATACATGCAAAAGGTTATTATTCTTCGGAAGAGAGCATATTGAATTGGGGAAATGTGAATAGGGAGGTGCACTATGAATCAGGAAAACAGGAGGAATGAAAGGGCGAAGGGAGCATTCCCGCTGGACGAACCTCCGGCATTTCATGAAAAGCTTCTGGATTACGGGGAAAGGCCATATTGGTCGCCCGATGGAAAACGGATCGCTTTTATTGAAAGCAATTATGGAGATGTCTGCGAGATAAATATTGAAACGCGGGAAGTGAAGAATCTGACGAAGAATCTTGGAGAACACCATTCTTTCCTGAGAGTTTTATTTCTCCCAAACGGCGATTATATCTTGATTGGCCCCAAAGAGTTCAAGGACAGATATACGAGCCGCCGCGTTGAATCGGAACTGTGGATTATGGACAAGGATGCCAAAACGCCGCCAAAGCCTTTGGGAAGAAGGATTTTTGAAGGATGCGGCGTATCGAGGATTGCAAACAGGATCACATATTCCTGCAATGGAAACCATGATCCGTCAATCGGTTCTCCGGAGGACTTTGAAGTACATGTGACGGAGATTGAATACGGGGAAAATGGACCGTATCTCGGTAAGGATAAGATTATTTATCGCGTAACGGGTTTTGATCCGGAGCCGCAGGACTTCAGAAACGAAGATGCGGAAGTAATCATGGCAGAGTATTATAATTATCCGGGAGTGGACAAAAAGGATTATTTCTGTACGGTCAAAGGGATTGACATTGCGACTGGAAGAACACGGCTGTATATTCTGGAGCCCCATATTCATAATGAATGTGAAGGGATCTTTCCGGATGAAAATTATATCTGTCTGGAGTCGTCCTGTGATGGAGGGGCCGATTCCTGCACGATTGATCTGTGGAAACTGAAACTGGACGGTTCCATGAAGAGGTGCAGAATGACGAGGATGCTTTGGAAAGCGCCGTGGCGGGCCACCAATTCTAACGTAAGCCCGGATGGCAAATGGTTGGCGTTCATGCTGAATGTCTGTGGCTCAGAGGCCGGATATGGAATGGGGCTTGGACTGTTGAATCTGGAAGAGTGGCAGAAAAGCGAATATGCCGCACAATGGGACAGCCCTGCCGAACGCAGAGGAAGAAAGACGGATTTAAGCACGGGAGGTTATCTGGATGAATAAAAGAACGCTTGGGAAAACGGGCCTGAACGTTACCTGCCTTGGCTTTGGGGCTATGGAAATAGGGAAGCTTGACCTGAAGGATGCAGAAACCCTTCTGAATGAGGTGCTGGACCAGGGGATTACGCTGATCGACTCTTCACCGTGCTATGGACGGGCAGAAGAGTACATCGGAAGGGCCATCTCACATAGAAGGGATGAATTTGTGCTCGCGACGAAATGCGGATGTAATGTGGATGAGAACGGATGCTTCCTGGACAAACGGGACCACATTTGGACGGCTGCACAGCTGGAAAAGAACATCGATCAGAGCCTGCGGCTTTTGAGGACGGATCACATCGATATCTGGCAGCTTCATGGCATCATGCCGGAATATCTGCAGGGCGGTGCAGAAGGAGAAGTCCTTTGGGCAGCAGAAAAAATAAAAAGAAGCGGGAAAGTGGGACATATTGCATTCAGCTGCCGGAACGGAAGCCCGGAGCAGGATTTATACCCGGCAGGGTTCGGATATGAAGCCTGCAAAGAAATGGTATCTTGGGGTAAATTTGAAGCAATACAGGTGGTTTATGGCGGATTGACCCGTACAAATGAACATATGATCCGCAGAATTTCGGATCATGGAATTGGAGTGATCTGCCGCGGCGCATTGAAACGATATTATCCGGAGTATGAAGAGAAGGCGAGACAGGCCGGGCTTGAAGAACTGTTTGAAGCCGGAGAAAATTTAAACGAATTCCTGCTTCGGTTTTCCCTTTCCCACCCGCAGATCGGAAGCGTGATTGTGGGAACCAAAGACAGAGAACATTTAAGAGAAAATGTCCATGCAGCATGCAGGGGCGCGCTGAAAAGTGATATTTGGGAGGAAGCGAAAAGACGGCTTGATGCAGCCGGCATAACCGCAAGGGAGGATTGATTCCCGATATGCAGCTTCCTGCTCCCATGAAAAGAGCCGTCAACGATTGGAAACAGTTGGCGGCTTTGTTTTTGTTCGGAACGGTTTTATCCCATCTTCTTAACGCTTTGCCTTGCCACCAGAGAGGTGAGAAGTTCTGTTTTGCAGGGGGTGAAAGGCTTGCGGCGGCACTGTTCCAGCAGGCGCTTGACGGATAACTCGCCCAGGGCCTTTTTGGGAACGTTGATTGTGGTTAAGGAAGGAGAGCTGATCTCCCCAAAAGGCATGTTGTCAAAACCGATGATGGATATGTCATCGGGAACTTTGTATCCGTATTCCTGCAGGGCTTTCATGGCCCCCAGCGCGACGATATCGTTGACGGCGCAGAAAGCGGTGGGCGGATTGAAAGGCTCTTTCAGGCGGGCTTTCATGGATTCATAGGAACCGTTCATCGTGGGCTCCAGGTAGATGAAGAGATCTTCATCCAGCGGACAGTTGTATCGATTCATGGCGTCGCGGAATCCCTGCTCCCGGTAATAAAAATTGCGTATGGGGATCTGGCTCCCCAGGAAACCGATTTTGGTATGCCCGTTGTCGATCAGATATTTGGCGGAAGCCAGGAAAGAATCATAGTTATTCATCAACACGGTGTCGAAGAGGAAACGGTCGAACCATGCGTCAAGGATCACCAATGGACAGGTAAGGTTCTGGAACGGGCGAATGTCTTCCTCGTTCAATTCGGTAGCCAGAAGGATGATGCCGGAATTCCTGTCGGAAAAAAGGGAAGCGAATTTCTCCTCAAAATCACTTTCATTCTCCTGAATATTGAACAAAATGGTATTCAGCCCGTTTTCGCGGGCTTCTTCCACGATTCCGTCTATCAGATCGTTGATGAGCGGAGTTTCGGTCAGGACTTCCCCGCTTTTTTTATAAAAAACCAGCTTGATATTTTCAATTTTGGATGTGGAAAGATAGCCGATCTCCCTGGCCACTCTCAGGATTTCTTCCGCGGTCTGGCGATTGGTTCCCTTTTTGTTGTTGAGCACATTGGAAATGGTGGACTGGGAATAGCCAGTGATCTGGCTGATCATTTTCATATTTACCTTCAAACGCGTCCCTCCGTTTTGTTAGAGCTAAAAATAGAGTCAGAGAACTGGAAACGGTTCTTTCTTCTTTTTATATTATCACAGGTGGTGGGTTTTTGTAAAAAATTT
>USKC01000099.1 GCA_900555195.1 uncultured Lachnospiraceae bacterium | reverse complement strand
TGGAAGCAGCAATCTTCATAACTTCGCCGCTCTGAGGATTTCTTCCTTCTCTTGCAGCTCTCTCAGATACTTCAAACGTTCCGAATCCAACCAGCTGAACCTTCTCACCCTTCTTCAGCTCGTCCGCTACTACATCAGTGAAAGCCTTGAGAGCCTTCTCCGCATCTTTCTTGGAAATTTCAGCCGCTTCAGCCATTGCTGCAACTAACTCTGTTTTGTTCATTATGAACTCCTCCTGTACTCAATTTTAAATAAATTCGGTATGCAAAAAGAGTAAACTCTTAAGACACTATATTATATATAAACGTTCCACCCCTCTTTGTCAAGACTTTCCCTTGAAAAAAGCGGCATTTTTGCGGCATTTTTCCCTTTTTCCCAGCACATGTTAACAGAAAAAGAAACGGGGAAAGGCGCGTGCCATTTTCTGGAAACGCGCCATGTTTTATCGTTTTTTCGCCCATCATTTTTCTCCGGCAAAGGACATATGTCACTCCGTCATCGCCGCAAGATCAATATTGCCAGATGCTCTCCAGGAACACGCATTTTTCCGCTTCCTGGCTGAGCAGATTCTCCAGTTTTTCCTGATTTCTTCCGGGTATCCATGTTTTGGTGCTGTTATAGTAGAAATTGACGATCTTCCAGAATTTTTCCGGATAGACAAATCTGTAGTAAAGCTGTGTTCTGTCCTCATCCGTGAGCGTCCGCTGCGTCTCATAGGCGGTCAGCATGCTCAGCGCAAGGCTCGGCGACCAGTTGTTTTTCTCCAGAAGCTTGCGCAAAAACAGATACAGATCCCGAATCGGATTATCCAGAAGGAACTTTTCAAAATTGATCACCGCAAAGCCGTCAGGCCTGCAGATCAGATTATGATGCTGGAAGTCTCCATGGCAGAACACCGCCTGCGCACCCGTTCCGGGAGAGGCCTTTTCCTGCTTCCCCCTGTCCTTCTTCAGGCACTCTTCCGCTTTGAGCGCCTTTTCATAGAAGAAATCATAATGGTGCAGCAAATATATCTCAAATTCTGTCTTCTGCCCCTTTTCCCGCAGATACCGGCGCACTTTTTTCAGTTCCCGATTATGCTTCAGATACTCTTTCTCCAGGCTGAACGCGGGAATCTGGTACTCCGAAGCCAGCTGAGGCTGCGTCATGGCATGATGGAGCCTGCCGAGCGTTTTGACCGCATTCTGGCATTCCTTCACGTCCCGCAGGTTGCATTCCCTTCCCTCGAACCAGGTTTTCAGGATATAAGGAACCCGATCCTGATCGTAGGAAATCAGCTCCCCCTCCTTATTGCGCCTTAATTCTTCCACAGCTGTAAAACCGGATTCCCTTATCCGGGCAAGCAGTTTCTCCTGCGCTTCCAGCCTCGCCGCAGGGCCTGTATATTCCTTCAGAATATACCAGCCTTCTTCCGTCTGTGCGAGAAGCGCCCCCCTGCCCTTCGCCGTTCGCAGGATCTGTATGTCATATTTTTCAAAAATGCTCACCGCTCTGTCATTCACTGCCGCTTCCTCCCTCTCATCCCGGGGCCTGTCGGGAATTACACCGCATTTCTTGGCATCCGTTCATCCCGTAGGTATTACCTATCTTATGAGAAGGAAACGCAACTTATGTTTCTTTCGGAAGGTTTGCGAGCAAATATTCTTTCGTATTTTTCTCAGGTTCTTCAAGAACAATCTCAAGGAGAGCGTTCAGCGTCTCTCCCAGCGCCGGACCTGGCTTCATTCCATGCCGGATCAGATCGCTCCCTGTGACGGCCAGTTCCTTCAGGGTCAGAGGTGCTCCTTCCCGGCTGATCTCTTCCCAGAGAGCCTTCAGGCGTTCCAGGCTGTTTTCTTCATCCTGTCTGCGCTCATCCCTACAAGCCGCCAGATCTGCGGCCTTTACTTCCAGAATCAGAGGAAACAGATCCGGCCCCATCTTGGAAGCTGCTTTGCGCACTGCCCTTTTTTCCAACCCGATCTTTGCATCATGCCATGTGACGAGACGGCAGACCAACTCTATGGTAGCATTGTCATAGCGCAGCCTTTTCAGAATATCCCTGGCCATGGAAGCGGAAACGGACGCATGCCCCTCATGGGACGCATTTCCCCTTTCATCCGCGTCTTGGCAGACGGGTTTCCCAATATCATGCAAGAGCATGGCCAGGCGCAGACAGCGTTCCGGCCGGACAGCCTGCATGGCGCACAGCGTGCGTTCCCCTTCACGATAGGAATGGTCCTCATGATTCTGCCTCAGTTCCATCAGCCGGTCGAACTCAGGAAGTATCTGGGCAGTGATTCCGCTTTCCCAGGCCGTGCGCAAAAACTGAGGGTGAGGGCTGACCAGCAGTTTGGTCAGTTCCACCTGAATCCGTTCCGCGCTCACCTGGCTCAGCCTGGATGCATGGCCGCGGATGGCGGACTTGGTTCTCTCCTCAATGACGAACCCAAGCTGGGCGGAGAAACGAACGGCCCGCATAATCCGCAGCGCGTCTTCCGTAAAACGCTCGTCCGGATCACCGACACATCGGATGATCCCTGCCTTCAGATCCTCTTTTCCTCCAAAAGCATCCACAAGGCCCTGTTCTTCGTTATAAGCCATGGCATTGATCGTAAAGTCGCGCCTGCGCAGATCCTCCTTCAGTTCCGCGGT
Organism: uncultured Lachnospiraceae bacterium; assembly: GCA_900555195.1. Lineage (GTDB taxonomy): Bacteria > Bacillota > Clostridia > Lachnospirales > Lachnospiraceae > Eisenbergiella. The sequence continues at coordinate 6,960 of USKC01000099.1, read as the reverse complement.
AAAGGCCACTTCCTTCGGATGTCTGCCGTCCTCATATTCTCCGTCCACCCGATAGGTCGTCACCTCATACCCTCTGCCGTGCATCATCACCGTCACCGTTCCGTGCTGGATGCCCGTGTCGATGGTGCGGCTAAATAAAGCCTTGGTCTCTTCCGGCTTTGCCTGGGTCGTAATATCCCAGTCCTCCGGCGTGCGGCCCAGCAGGCTGTCCCGTACACAGCCGCCTACCGCATAGGCTTCATATCCCGCCCACTGCAATGTATGAAGGATTGTCCGCACCTCCTGCGGAAGCTTTATAACCATAGATCCGTCTCTCCGTTTCCTTCCTCATGCATCAGGCCTTTCCCCGTATTGGGATTCAGCCGGATGCGGATAATCTGTCCTTCCAGAACGTATTGGGAAAAATTCGTCTCATCCCCGTTCCTGTCTTGATCCTTTACCCATCTATCCCCTTCAAAATGCCCTTCTTCCACAGAAAGGAAATTCAGCTGCGTGCTCATCCTCGAAGACAGCTGGCAATAGGAATCTTCCTCTTCCGGCTCCGGCCTTCTGATGAAATCCAGGGCCACGCCTGCCCCTCCCAGATAGAATTCGTGCTCTCCGGTCTGCACCAAAAGCGCCCGGCCCCTGACCTGAAGCTTCTTTTTCCCTTCCTCTGACTTTACATCCTGCGTATAACCATAATTCATCGTAAGCGAGCGGCTGAAATGGGCGATCACATGGTACTTGTCCAGCTTCAGATATCTGCTGCCCTCAAATTCTTCTTCCGCAATCGCATGCACCCGTCCCGTATTCCTGTACCGAATCAGCAAAGGCGCCATCCCGGCCACTGTCTTCATAGTGAGCGCCATATCCCTGCATTCCGGACGAAGTTCCCCCTTCTCATCCAAAGCGCTTTCCGCCCCGAAGCAGCAGAGGCCGATCGCCCCATAGTCCGCTGCGGCCAGCAGCATATTCATGGCATTGGCCTCTCCGTAGACCGGCGACTCCGGAATAAACAGCGGGTTGTCCTCCCTTGTATAGGCGTCGCATATCCGCATGTATTCTCTCCGGTTCTGATTGTAGATATCCGGCCCGATCAGATCCAGCTGCGGTGCGCCTGCCTTCCAGATATCCAGCACGCGGCCTACCGCCGCTCCGGCATTATAACACTTGCCCGCTTCTTCATATCCTGTCTCTCCCACCATCACATTCGTATACAGATGCAGCGGATAGACAGCCTTTCCCGCTGCCGTGATCTCGTTCACATAACAGGCATGATACCAGGCCGAAAATGCTTCATGCGCATGCCGTCCAAACTGCCGCTTCCAATCGCAGGCTTCCGGCCCCACGCTTTCCGCCCCGCTGTCCTCCAAAAAGATCCCTTCAAGCGCTTCCGGCACCGGTTTTTCATAATCCATCTGAGCCTGCATCGAATAATCCATATCCGTGTTTGCATAGCCCATCTCATTTTCAATCTGAACTGCCAGCACTGTCCTGCTATCCTGGTCATACTCCTTCAGAAACTCCATGAGCTTCACAAAGGCCTTCTTATCCCGTTCCAAAGTCTCCCTGCAATGCGGCGACAGGGATGCCACCGGCGCTCCGTCCGCCCCGATCGCCAACCGGTACAGTTCCGGCTGCAGCTTCACATACTCCGGCGCATAATTGGGATGGCCGTTTTTGCTCATTCCGAACCACAGCAGGATCAGATGCAGCCCCGCTCCCCTGGCTTCATCCACGAGTTCTTTCACCAGATCCATCTCGTACCTGTCCATCTGAGGCTCTATTCGATACCAATATACCGGCGCTTCCAGACAGTTGCCCCCATACAGCCGTATTGCTTCGATCGCCCGGCGGATCAGCGGCGTTCCGCTGGAAGAATTATGCGCCTGCAGCCCTACCGGCATGAAAGGCCGCCCTTCCCGATCCTGAAAAAAAGTGTTCTCCATTCCTCTTCCTCCCTTTCTGAATAAACGATATACGATCGGATATGATCCTCGGTCTTATCCTTCTATCAAACATAGCCCCTGTGGAAGGAATTGTACAGGACGATTCTTTTTCATCCCTCCCGTAAACCTCCCAGGCAGACAGCCTTTATCCTCATATTTTCCTGTAAATTTTACCATCTTTCCCAAAAGCCGGCAACTGCGCGCTTTGGGGTGTGCGCTTTGGGGCGTAAGCAGCCGCCCGCTTTGAAGGGCTCTTGATTTTCATGCTGTATATGATATATTTGTACAGTGCGGTGTTTCTTCTGTCCGTCTGCTGTATTCCTACAGCCGGAGAGCCGGTCAGGCAGCGCTGAACCGTGTATCACGTTCTATCGGCACCCCTGGATCCGAGCAATCAAAAAAGAGTCTTTGAGACTTCCTATGAGGTGACATCATGTTTTCGTCAGCTGTTTTTATCTGCCTGGGCTATCTGTCCGGCAGTGTGCTGTACGCCCGAATATTTGCCAAACTGTTCAAAAAAGACAATATGCTTGATTTAAGCAAAGATCATAACCCGGGAACCGCAAACGCCTTTTTGTACGGCGGTTTCTGGTGTGGTTTATTGACGCTGATATTTGACCTGTTAAAGGGATTTTTCCCGATATTTCTGTATATGCATTATGGAACCGCTGGCAGCTCCCATCCTTTCGCCACGGCCCTTGTAATCGCCGCACCGGTAATCGGACACATTTTTCCGCTGTTTTACAGATTTCGCGGCGGCAAAGGCATCGCCGTTACCTTCGGATGCCTGGCCGGCCTGTTCCCCGCAGCAGATTCCCTGCTCATCCTCGCGTTTTTCTTCATCACATTTTCGACCGTGCTGAAGATCACGCCCAATTTTTACCGCACAATTTTTTCTTACATATTCTCTCTCATAACCATGTTCCGTGAGGTCGAAGATCAGGCGGCCGTTCTCAGTTTCCTCATAATCACCGCAGCCGTCCTTATACGTCTTTTTATCAGCAAAGAAAAACGAACGCGTTTGGAGGTGAAACTGTTTGGATGCTTTAATACTATCGTGCGGAACAGGAGGCGGGCATAACGCCGCAGGAACAGCCATTGCAGAGGAACTGAAGCGCAGGGGGCATCGCGTAACGATGTTCAATCCCTATACACTGCACAGCAAACGGCTGGCGAAAGGGATCAACAGCCTCTATATCGGCATTGTCCAGAAAACGCCCGCAATATTTGGCGCGCTTTACGGCGCGGGGCAATTATACAGACGTCTTCCCGTCCTCTCCCCCGTTTACTACGCCAATCGCGGCATGGTTCCTTCCATGCGGGAATACCTGGAGCGAAACCATTTTGACATTATCATCGCACTGCATTTGTTTCCGGCTGAAATTCTGACCTACATGAAACATCAGGGAATACATCTTCCAAAGACTGTTTTTGTAGCCACAGATTATGTCTGCATTCCGTTTACGGAAGAGACGGACTGCGATGCTTATATCATCCCGTCCCCCCGTCTTAAAACAGCATTTGCAGATTGCGGTTTGCCCGCTGAAAAAATATATCCCCTCGGCATTCCGGTACAAAGCAGCTTTTCCCAAAAGGAAAGCCAAGCGCAACTCCGCAGGCGCCTTGGGCTTGCGCCGGACAAAAAATATATTCTTGCAGCCGGCGGCAGCATGGGCGGAGGAAAAATAAAAAAGGCAATCCAAATACTGGTCGATGAAGTTGCAGGAAGCAAAGATACAGAACTGATCGTGGTCTGCGGGTCCAATCAGCCGCTGTATGAGGAATTACATAAAAACGCCGCTCCAAATGTGACGGTTCTCGGCTTTACGTCCAATATGGCAGAATATATGAAGGCAGCCGACCTGTTCGTCACAAAGCCGGGCGGTCTATCCACTACGGAAGCTGCAGTATGCGGCGTCCCCATCGTGCATACCGCAGCCATTCCCGGATGCGAAACATACAATGCGAATTTCTTCAGCGAGCAGGGCATGAGCCTGCTATGCCGTACCTCACGCGCCGAATTGACCGGCGCCCTGGATTTGCTGTCCAACCGCCCGGCATGCGATGCAATGATCGCAAATCAGCAAAAGCAGATCCGCCCGGATGCCTCCGCCCGGATTGTCACGCTTGCCGAAAAAATTGCATTTCCTCATTTGGAATCTTGGAACATGGATATGGAAGAGGCGGGCAGCATGGAGACTGTTTCTTAGCGTCTGCGGACGGAAAGTTCCCACGCACGCCCTGGTGGCGTTGTCCGACGCCCGCAAGGGCGGAGTTTAGCCGCCATGCGTGAGGACTTTCCGTCTGCAGCGCTTAGAAACAGCCAATTTTTGAAATGGTTTGCGGAAAAGAAATGCGGCAGGGCCTTCCATGGCTCAGAGGGACAGCGGAAAGGAAATCCTGCCGGGACGATCCCAGGCCAGCCTGCATGGAAAGGCAAGAGGCAGGGGGGAATCGCAGGGCCGGTGCGCAGGAAAACAAAGGGCAAAACAGCAACCCGTTTTTCTAAAAATCGTTCTTGACATTTTCAAAAAACCGCGCTATTATGAAGTTGTATTCCAAACGATTCCATGATTTCACATATTTTTGTAAATCTTTGGCGCGTCGAAGATTTACAAAAATATGTGATTTTTTTATCTCACCTTATATCGGGAGAAGGAATCGGAGATGGATTTGTGAACTGATACATTCCCGTATAGATCGGGGTGTATTGTCAATTAATTTTCTTATCTTATTTTTTAAGGAGGTACCTCATGAGCAACGGTACAGTTAAGTGGTTCAACGCTGAGAAGGGCTATGGTTTCATCACCAATGCAGACAACGGAGAGGATGTATTCGTACATTATTCTTCTATTCAGGTTGACGGCTTCAAGACTCTGCAGGAAGGTCAGGCCGTAACGTTTGATACGGAAGCTGATCCGAGAGACAGCAAGAAGATCCGCGCTGTCAACGTGATTCCCCAGTAATCTTGAATCGTCCGCAATAGATGTTCTAATTTAGCGGCCACGAGGAACTGTCGCATGAATGCATGTGACAGTTCCTTTTTCTATTCTCTTTTATGCTTATATTCCGACCACGCCATGTATGGGCCGCCTCCTTCACCCCGGCTCACAGGAAGGGGGACAGCAGGCGGGGCGAAGGAGGCGGCCCATACATGGCGTGGTCGCTACCTGGCAGAATTCATCTGCCTTCCCCATACCACAGGATCTCCCACCATTTCTTTTTTCCGGCTCTTTTCTTCCGTTCCTCCAGCGTTCCGTATACCGGCAGGATCATATCAACTTCCTTTCCGTCTTCCGAAATCTCCATTCTTCCTCCGTGAGCCCGGACGATCTGCATCACGATACGAAGGCCGCAGACATGAGGCCCTCCCTTTTGCCCTTTTCCCTCCAGCACACTTTGTACCGCCTTAGGAATGCCGCTTCCGTCATCACGCACGCTGAGTCTGCACAGGCGGACGCCGTCCTCCGTCTCCACGGTTCCGCTCACCAGAATCCTGCACGTTCGGTTGTGCCGGATGCTGTTGCCGATCAGATTCTGCAGGGCTCTGGTCAGCAGCCTCACATCCCCCAGCATCATCACGCCTTCCAGTTCATCCGAAACATCCAGATCCAGTTCATGGCCTTCTATTTCCTGATTCAGATAGGAGGCCACAATTTTTCTCAAAAGGGCAGCCGGCATATATTCTTCCGCACGCAGGGGCTGCATATGGTATTCCAACTTAGAGGTCAAATTCAGATCCTCAATCAGTGTCTTGATTTTCAGGCTCTGTTCCTTAATGATGGCGGCCTCTTTCCGCGGCCTTTCTGGAAGGGAAAGGTCGTTTTCCAGATTGTCCGCGTATCCCATCACCATGGACAGGGGCGTGCGGATATCGTGGGATACGCCGGCGATCCATTCCGTGCGCGCAGTGTCCCTTTTCGTCAGATTCTCCCTTTGTTCTTCCAGGATCCTGGAAACCTGATTCAGCTTCCGGTTCAGTTCCTCCGCGATCCCTCTCTCCGGCACCGCGGCCCTCTGTCCCTTTTCCAGCCGTTCCAGCCCATACACCACCGGGCGCAGGGCTGCATACATCCGGTATCCGGACAGAACCGCCAGCAGAAAGATCAGAAGCAGGTTGGACAGCAGGATAATCAGAAGAAAAGCTGGAACATTCCGAAGAGAATCCGGCGAAAACTCTACGATATATTTCGCCGCGCTGTCTTTTTCATTTGCGATTACAAGGAGCCCGCCTTCCGTGTTCCAGACATGTACCGGATAATCCATCAGATACCAGCGGCTGAAAGAAGCGATCTGGCCGATGGAAAAGTGCTCAGGAATTTCTTCCGGAACCTGCCAGCTCCATGCTCTGTTCCCTTCTTCATCCAGCCAGAAAGCGAAACATGCATCGGTGCTTTCCAGATAAGCATACCCTTCCTCGCCCATACGCCTTCCGCCGCTTCCATCATCCAGCAGGCAGGAAGCGACCGTCTGCAGCTGTCCTCTGCCCACCGTTTCCAGCCCTGTCTGGTTCTGAACCTGAAAATAAATGCCGGTGCATGCCAGAACCGCCAAATTTACAAACAACACCACTGCCGTGATTCCTGCGGCAGAGAAAATATAACGCCTGTATATTTTGAATAAGCTCTTCATCTACGGCTCCCTTTCCAGCTTATACCCCAGTCCCCGCACCGTCAGCAGCCAGCGCGGCGCCGAAGGGTTTTCCTCAATCTTCTCCCGCAGCCTGCGGATATGAACCATCAATGTATTCTCATAGCCATAATACTCATCCTGCCATACCGTATTGCATAGGGCATCAAAGGTGACAATATTCCCCCTGTTCTCATACAGCTTCTTCAGGATGGCGAGCTCTTTTGCGGTCAGTGTCAGAACCCCCTGTCCGTCCTTTACCGTTCCTGCATTCAGATCCACCTGCTTCCCTCCCAGCCATATGCTTCCCTCCGTCTGTATCTGTCTGACAGGCGGAAAATACGTTCTGCGCAGAATCGCATTGATCCGCAGCTGCAATTCCTTCGGCAGGAACGGCTTG
>USKC01000098.1 GCA_900555195.1 uncultured Lachnospiraceae bacterium | reverse complement strand
ATCGGCGGGCAGGATATGAAGTGCTTCAAGATCGAGGACGGAGCCATCAGCAACATCTTTTTGAACGAGGCATGCAGCTCCGGCTGCGGCAGCTTTTTGCAGACGTTTGCGGGCGCGCTGGGCTACGGCGTGCCGGAGTTTGCGAAGCTGGCTCTGTTTGCGGATAAGCCCGTGGACCTGGGCAGCCGCTGCACGGTGTTTATGAACTCCAGCGTGAAGCAGGCCCAAAAGGACGGCGCGTCTATTGAAAATATCTCGGCAGGCCTTTCCATCAGCGTGGTGAAAAACGCGCTGTACAAAGTGATTCGTGCGGGCAGCCCGGACGAGCTGGGCCGCAACATTGTGGTGCAGGGCGGCACATTCTACAACGAGGCCGTGCTGCGCGCCTTTGAGCAGGAGATGGGCGTGAACGTCATTCGGCCCTCCATTGCCGGGCTGATGGGCGCTTTCGGCGCGGCGCTGTACGGCCGCGCCCATGCCCGCAAAGAGAGCACGCTGCTTTCGGCTCAGGCGCTGGAGACATTCACCCAGCAGGCCAAAAGCGTGAAGTGCGGGCTGTGCGGCAACCACTGCCAGCTAACGGTAAACACCTTCCCGGGCGGGCGCCGTTTTATTTCCGGCAACCGCTGCGAACGGGGCCTGGGCAAGCCGAAAAATCCCAGCCAGGTTCCGAACCTGTTTGAATATAAGCTCAAACGGCTGTTCTCTTATGAGCCGCTCTCTGCGGATAAAGCCACGAGAGGCCGTGTGGGAATCCCCCGCGTCCTGAACATGTATGAGAACTATCCGTTCTGGTATACATTTTTCACGGATCTGGGATATCAGGTTGTGCTCTCCCCCAGTTCCACCCACGCCATCTATGAACTCGGCATTGAGTCGATTCCCAGCGAATCCGAATGCTATCCTGCCAAGCTGGTACATGGGCATGTCGCCTGGCTCATCAAACAGAAGGTGGATTTCATCTTCTACCCGTCCCTTTTCTACGAACGGATGGAGACAGAAGGAGCCAACAATCACTATAACTGCCCGATCGTCACTTCTTATTCAGAAAACATTAAGAATAACGTGGAAGAGATCGGCCGGGGCGAAGCGGTGCTGCGCAATCCGTTCATGGCCTTTACCAGCCTGGAGACCGCCACAGAAGCGCTGATAAAAGAATTCAAGGAACTGCCTGCAGGGGAGGTTCGGCGCGCTGCTTCCAAAGCTTGGGATGAAATGGAGAATGCGAGGGATGATGTCCGTCATAAGGGAGAAGAGGTTCTCACCTGGCTGGAGACCAATAAAAAGCAGGGGATTGTCCTGGCCGGACGTCCTTATCACCTGGATCCGGAGATTAACCACGGCATTCCGGAGCTGATTACCTCCTACGGCCTCGCCGTGCTCACAGAAGATTCCGTCTCCCATCTGGGCTGTGTGGAGCGTCCGCTCATTGTCTCCGATCAGTGGATGTACCATTCCAGGCTCTATGCTGCTGCAGGCTTTGTGCGCACGCGGGATGACCTGAATCTGGTTCAGCTCAATTCCTTTGGCTGCGGCCTGGACGCAGTGACCACAGATCAGGTGAATGACATTCTTTCCGGTTCGGATAAGATATACACCTGCCTGAAGATCGATGAAGTGAGCAACCTGGGAGCCGTCCGGATCCGTATCCGCTCCCTTCTTGCGGCCATCCGCGAGAAAGAGAAGAAAGGGGAAAAGAGAGAAGTCCGTTCCACGGCAATCCATCGCGTCATCTTCACCGAAGAGATGCGCAAGGATTATACCATCCTCTGCCCCCAGATGTCTCCCATACATTTTGAACTGCTGGAAGCCGCCTTTAATGCGTGCGGCTATCATGTGGAAGTCATGGATAATGACAACCGTCACGCCATTGATATGGGGCTCAAATATGTGAACAATGACGCCTGCTACCCTTCCCTGATCGTGGTCGGCCAGATCATGGACGCCCTGCTGTCAGGCAAATATGACGTGAATAAGGTGGCCATCGTCATGACCCAAACCGGCGGAGGCTGCCGCGCTACCAACTACGTCGGATTCATCCGCCGTGCCCTGGAAAAGGCCGGATTGGAGCAGGTTCCTGTCATTTCCATCAATATGTCCGGCATCGAAAGCAATCCTGGCTTCAAACTGGATCTGAACATATTGATGCGGGCGGTATATGGCGCCGTGTTCGGAGACATCTTTATGCGCTGCGTCTATCGGATGCGCCCTTATGAATTAACGAAAGGAAGCGTGGATGCCTGTCACAGGAAATGGGCGGAGCAATGTAAGGCGTTCCTCGTCTCGAAACGCCCCGGCATCCCCAAGTTTTTCCGGATGTGCCGTCAGATCATTGAAGATTTTGACAGAATCCCGATTTCTGATACGCCGAAACCGCGGGTCGGCATCGTCGGGGAAATCCTGGTGAAATTCGCTCCTGCTGCCAACAACCATCTGGTGGAACTGCTGGAAGCGGAGGGCGCAGAAGCCGTGGTTCCGGACCTGCTGGATTTCATGTTCTACTGCTTCTATAACCAGATTTATAAGGCAGAACATTTGGGATGCAGCAAGAAAACCGCCCTGATCGCCAAAGCCGGCATCCGTGCCATGGAATGGATGCGCTCTGCCGCCAGGAAGGCCTTTGAGAAGTCCGAACACTTCCATGCGCCCACTCCTATTGAAACCATCGCATCCTATGCTGCTCCCATCGTTTCCATCGGAAACCAGACAGGGGAAGGATGGTTCCTCACCGGAGAAATGGTGGAGTTGATCCACTCAGGCACCAATAACATCGTCTGCACACAGCCTTTCGGCTGCCTGCCGAATCATGTGGTGGGCAAAGGGGTCATCAAAGAGCTGCGCAGACGCTATCCGAAGTCCAATGTTGTGGCAATCGACTACGATCCCGGCGCGAGCGAAGTGAATCAGCTGAACCGAATCAAACTGATGCTTTCCACCGCCCAGAAAAATCTGAAAAAAGAACTGGAAGCCGCAGACGGCGGATTGACCGCAGAAGAAGACGAACGGACATCTGCATAATACCGCCCATATCAAGCGGTATGGCGCTGTCATAAATCAGAAAAGAGATCCGAAGAGGCTTGTCCCTCTTCCGGCAATTCTTAAGTGTGCATATCAAAGCCAGGTCCACGCCGCTTTGGTATGCACACCTTTTCTTTATGTCCACAGGAACATATTATGTTATGGTTGGAAAAAAGCTGAACTTGTGTTATTCTTAGGTAAGATTTTAAATCTATCATAAAAGAAAGGATGCTCTATATGAGAAAGCATGTATGGAAAAAAATCCTTCTGCTGTGCATCGTCTCCGTATTGATGCTGGAGCCCGCGCTTCCTGCTTCTGCCGCGCAGGCGATTCCTGCAGGAGGAATCACAACCACGGTTTCAGACAGCCGTTATATTGATGCCGGATGGCTGAACCAATCCGTCATCCTCACTCTGAACGGACAAAGCTGGGCAATGGGAATCGGGCTGATGAAAGATTATCCCGTCTTTCTGTCTGAAGCCGGCGGAATCAGGCAATGCGTGATCGGGGATACTGCCGTTATCGACGTATTCCTCTCCGCCCTGAATGAACAGCTGAAGACGCAGGTATTCACCAGCAATACACCCATTTTTGAGACTGGAACGGGCAGCTACATCTACAATTCCGGAATGACCTATTATCAGGTAAATGACAACGTAAAAACCTGGATCCTCACCACGCTCCAGCAGCAGTTCGCTGCCGGTTCGCCGCAGACACTCACGCTGGAATTGACAGATGCATATCTGACACCCGTTGTGACGGACGGAACGCTGACCTACAGCCCGGATTTCGTTCTTGCCGGAAGCTGCACCACCAGTTTTTCCACCAGTTCTTCCAACCGCATCAACAACATTGAAGTGGCTGCAGGCCATCTGAACAATATGGTCGTCATGCCCGGCCAGGAAGTATCCGTCAGCACGGCCATCCAGCCCAGAACAACGGCCAATGGTTATAAATCCGCGGGCGCTTATCTGAACGGCAGAACGGTTCCCGCAATTGGCGGCGGCATCTGCCAGGTATCTTCCACCGTTTATAATGCGGTAAAAAATGCAGGGCTGGAGGTTGTGGAACGCCATCCTCACAGCATGCCGGTTCATTATCTTCCGCTTGGTCTGGACGCGGCCATATCCGCCGGTTCCAAAGACCTGCGTTTTAAGAACAACTACTCCGCTCCTGTCATCCTTCAGGCCTATACGGAGGGAAAGAATCTGATCGTAAATTGCCTGGTATGGGATCACGATCTGAACGGCCGCAGTTTTAAGCTCTGGTCCAAAACAACCGGAAGCCTTTCTGCTAAGACCTATTTCACCACTTATCTGAACGGTGTGGAAGTCAGCACAGAATATGTGGGCGCTTCTTATTATATGGCTCCGAAGCCGGCTGATTCTGATGCGGAAGATGAATAATACAATAATACAATTGCAGGAACGAAATAAATCTCTATATACATGAAAGGGAGGGCTCTCAGGTAGCTTCCAAATAAGACAGTATAAGAACATTACTGACATAGGTGCCGTACAGGAGTGCGACAAGAAAAATTGGCGATACTTGGTTTTCACAACCAGGTATCGCCTTTTTCTATCTTTAATGGCTTTACTTGTTGAGAAGTTATTACTTAGAATAGCCATTGACAAAACCGACGAGTTGTCATAAAGTAAATGACAATGGGTCAGTTATGCAAGGAGATGAATTATGAAAGGTTTTTTGAACGAGTACGGGTATCCACTTGACCTAATGAAACATGATAGTTCGTTGTGGGGCAACATAGAAAAACTCAGATTCTATTCGTCTAATGGCGCTGTGTTTCTCATTGCATATGAGGTTGAAAATGAAGATGTCAACGACATTTCTTCGATATATGAAAAGACGAAACAAGATGGCGATGAATACTGTTCGCTCCTATTGGTTTGTCATAATGGAAACTTCCAATGTTATTCCAAAAACTTAAAGAACAGACAGTACATACTTCTGAAAGAGATGGTGCCATATTCTAATAGAGCACTTAATATTACGCAGCCTACCACTAAAATTGAGCGCAATCGTTTCGAAAATGTATTTTTCGAGGCTCATTCTTTCTTGCGTGACTTAGATGGTCTGCATCCAGATGAAGCATTAGATGAACTTTGCAAACTAATTTACGCAAAGATGTATGATGAAGAATCCGGGACAAATATCTTTTCCTCAGCTGTTGGGAATGCTGAAGAATACGCCGCCAGTATTAGGTATCTGTATAGTATGGCAAACAAATATGATATGCGTGTATATGCGCTAAAGATACCTGGATACAAGCGTTCAAGGGGAGTTTTTGAGGAATCACTCTTTATTTCTTCGAATGCAATCGCCAAAGCTGGACAATTATTTGCTAAATACAACTTCTCAACAGCGGACATTGATTTTAAAGCCAGAGCATTTCAAAATGTGTATAAGCCTGCTACCCGTGCCGGAATGGGACAATACTTTACGCCATTGCAAGTAATACGTTTTATTGTTTTTTGTATGGCACCAAGTTTATCCGATTTGATTATTGACCCATTTGCAGGGTCTGCACATTTTTTGACCGAGTCGCTGTCATATGTGCTCCCGTCTGCTCAGAACGAGAAAGTAAAGAATGAGTTTGTTTTTTATAAATTGCATGGCATCGAAAAAAGTGAAAGAATGGTTCGCATTGCAATGACCGATATGCGGCTTCACGGTGACGGACATTCCAATATTCGTTGCACGGACGCCTTGCTTCCTTTTGATTCGTATATAGATTTGGCAAGCGACTCATTCGATATCGTAATGACTAATCCTCCGTTTGGATCTGTTTTGCAAAAAGAATCTTATTCATATTTAGGTGACTTTGAATTACTAAAAGGAAAAGCAAAAGTACCACTTGAAGTGTTGGGTTTGGAACGTTCTATACAGTTATTAAGAGACGGCGGCAGAATAGCCATCGTCTTACCTGAAAGTATTTTTGTCAATAAATCCTATGCTTATGTGCGAACTTGGTTACAAAAGAATGTTAAAATAAGAGGTATCATAAGTTTGCCGCTTTCAACTTTCACACCTTTTGGTGCTAATATTAAAACAAGTATACTGATAGCGACAAAAACAAAAACATTGGATGATTATGAAATCTTTACTGGAGTTATTGAGGATATTGGCTTTGACAGCAAGGGAAATGACACAAAATCTCCAGACTGGCTTGAGGTTGCTGATGCTTTTAAGTCTTTTATTGACAAGGAGGGATGGTAATGATTGCAAATATTGTTTCCAGCAATGAGTTGTTCTTGAAGAATGTATGGAGCGTACAATTCTTTCTTCCTCAAGAAGAATTACGAACGAACAATGAATTTAAGCTTATTAAACTCGAAAAGTTAGTTTGTGAACGCCGAGAGAGTGTAACATTAACGGCCGAGGACGAAGATATTAATTACATTGGGTTGGAAAATATTGAAGCAAAAACAGGCCGAATCGCTTCTTTCATGCCCAAGAACGGCGAGGAAATCAAATCTACATGCAAGCGATTTTATAAGGGAGATATTCTTTATGGCAGATTACGCCCCACTCTAAACAAAGTATATTACAACGACTGTTTTGAGGAAGGCGTATGTACAACAGAGATTCTTGTTTTATCACCTATATTAGAAAAGGTTGATCCAATTTATCTTGCGGAATTACTTAGAACTGAAGTGATTAACCGACGCATTGTAGGTTTGATAAAAGGAGCCGCTTTACCTCGAATTGCGATGGCAGATCTTAAACAAATAGCATTACCCATTCCTTCTCTTGAAAGACAAAATGAAATAGCTAATGAAATTTCGAGGAAGCGAAAAGAATTGGAGGAACACATAAGGCTTGCACAAGAAATCCCAATGGATATAGACAAATACCTCACCGCCGCATACAAATAAAATTTGGGAGCTGTCGGGAAATAGATAGTCCAAATCAGGGGCAGATGCGACTCGCATGAGTCATCTCCCCTGTATAAGGAGGAAAAAATGCTAATATCGAATATCAACAGGAATACGGAAAAAAGAATCTATTCCCAAAACCAGAGCATCATGGAAGCTGAAGAGCTGCTGTATAATGTGGTTGACGCTTCATTGAGCGCTGCCGGCGATAATCTGGAAATAGAAGAAAATGAGCACAGAAAAGGGCTGCACACTCTGTATTATGAATGCATAGAAAGGCTGGAGCGGATAAATAAAATAGGGCCAAAAGCCGATTTCCTGTCCATGGCAGCCCTTGAGAATATGTTCCGGTCAGCATTACCATTGCTTTTGGTTTCCCTGCAGGAGCTTCTTGAAGGGAACAGCAAGGTGCTGCAGGATGCTGGAAAACTTCTGAAAGTCTTTGCTGACAATCCCTATAAGCAGATATGGAAGCAGAAAAATGATGCTTATGTTTCCATGCTTTCAACGCTGGGGATTGCTTTACACAACCCGTCTATCAGCTTTAATCAGATGGTTGACCCGCTTTTGGATGCTTTTGGGTTTTATACACAAAAAAGCAACCTCCGTTCTGTTTTCCGGGTGAGAGACGGCAGAAAGGACACTTCACGTCCGGCTGTTGCATCGAAAATATGCAAATATACATCGGAAAAAGAGTTTGTCACTGCTATCCAAAACTGCGGACAGGAAAGTGCCTTGATATTCGGCGCTGTTGAAAAAACTTTTCAGCATACAACTGACTTCTTTGACGAATGGTATTACGGGCATCCAAGCGAACGTATGAGTAATTGGATGAAGCATGACAAGCTTTCCCGAAAGGAATATTTGAATGCTGTCGACAAATATTCGAGGATTATATATCTTGGCGTGAAATCAGCAGAAACCATCTGGCTGGTGCGGATGCCGTATAAAACGGAAAGCTATGGAGGAACGTATGATGACAGTTCAGCCAAGTTCGTTTACGGAAACCGCGCAGGCTACGCCCCATATGAGGTTTTCTTTAAGGAAACCTCACCAGCACCAGAAGGCACACACTTTATCAGCCTGCTGTCAGGAGGATGGGCTTTGGATGATGTGATGGATGATGAGGCCAAGGTCTGGCTGCCGGCATTCCTTGAAGAAACGGTTGAATATTTCTTCAAAACGGAAATGGCCGGAGTGAAATCGACGGAACTCATTCTGCCTGAAGAAATGGCAGCGTCGTATTTGGCTGATGGGAAGAAAATGTGGGTATGCCCTGTTTCATCCGGGGTGCCATCGCTGGTAACGTTCGATTACCAGATCCCCTCACCGGAAACACTGTTCGACGAAGACTACATGCCTGAATTACTTCAGTATTTTGACGTCAAGCCGTCGGATATCGACGATGCTCCCATCCTGCCTTATGAGTGTTCTTCACTGGAAGAAACCCAGGATAATACAGAAAAAAAAGCAAGATCGGCTTACCTTAAAGTGCTTGCCGACAAGATTGCAGATTTCCTTTACGAAAATATTGCTCCGGCCAAGGGAAAAATCCTGGATTACATCTCCCAAAATGAGGAAAGGATCCTGGAAAACGCTCTGAAAGGACATTATTCAGAATTCGGCACTGTCCTGATCGATGGAACCGTTGAAAGGGATTCCGAAGGGAAGGAAATTTTCGTTAAATCATCGATTTATCCATATCAAGAAAAAACTTCTGTTTTGCACACGAAGAGGGATGACGGGAAAATCAGACTGTTATATGAAATGATCAATCAACCAGACCTGCCGTATGTCATATGGAAGGGCGGAGCAAAGGACACGAACCCACCGGTTGTGTGGAAATTTCGTTTCGATTCTCTGAAAGGATATGCTCGTCTTTTTGAGACCAGAGGGGATCAGCTTGAGGATATTTTCAGGTTATCAGACCTGCTGAGAAGGTTCTGGACAGATTACAATCGAGTCCTTCCAAGCAATCTGGTTTGTCTTTACCCTTACTGGTACGAGAAAAAAACGAGAAGCGTTTATTTTCCGGATCTCGCGAGGGTTAACATTTGCATGACGAAAAGAGAATATAAGCAGGTTATAAAAAATCTTAAAGGGCTGCGTTAAGCAGCCCTTTCCCTTTGTGGGGGGTATACGGTTGTATGTTACAACCGACACCAGCGCCTTTTTATCCTGTATAGGCAGCATCCATATTTCCAATGTAATCATGATAGCAATCAACCAAGGAAAGGAGAGATGAGAATACTATGAAATTCATGATTGTAGGGAAAACAGGCTGTTTCCTGCGTGATCTTGCCCAGGAACTGGACAGTCTTGGGATCTCTGTCAAATGGCATCCGGATGCGGCAGAAGTGAAGGATTTTGACGTTGTTTTTATTATACCTGAGAAGATCAGGGAAGCTGCGGAAACAGATTCCGGAAGCAGCTTCTGCATCATCTATCTTACGGCAGGCAATGAGGAGCGTTCTGAAACTTCCTGTTTTGAAGGTGTTGGTGGTTCAATGTTCCACCGCGTTGCCAAGAAGGAAAAATCCGCATTTGCAGACCTGGAAAACTGGATCAATTCAGAAGATAAAGCCGGTTACTTCCCGCAGAATGTTACTGCGTCGATCCGCCTGAATCCCCTGCAGCTCGACAAAAGCCTGTTTGCACTGACCATGGCAAGGCAAATCAAAAGGCACCGGAAGTGCATGGAC
>USKC01000097.1 GCA_900555195.1 uncultured Lachnospiraceae bacterium | reverse complement strand
AAATGGGCTGTCTGAACCGCTACTTTATTCGCTGTAAAAAATGTAATAATAATTACAAAAGCCATTGTATTTTTTGCGATTACATGCCATATTATACTTGTATTATAATCGATGGAGGTGCGTGTATGTACCGAATTGCTATTGAAAAACTATTAAGTTGGAAACAAACCAAACACCGTAAGCCTTTAATTATCGAAGGGGCACGTCAGGTTGGAAAGACTTGGCTGATGAAAGAATTCGGCAGACAGGCGTATGAGGATACCGTGTATATTAATTTTGACTCTAATTCCAGAATGGCCGGGCTATTTGCTTCTGACCTGGATACAGAACGTTTGATTATGGGATTGGAATTATATGTGGGACGTAAAATCGATCCAGATAATTCTTTACTGATTTTTGATGAAGTGCAGGAAGTTCCAAGAGCATTGGCATCACTGAAATATTTTTACGAAAATGCGCCGCAGTATCATATTGTGTGTGCCGGCTCCTTACTCGGTATTGCTTTGCATCAAGGCACATCTTTTCCTGTTGGCAAGGTGGATTTCTTAAAGCTTTATCCTCTTTCTTTCAAGGAATTTTTAATGGCAACCGGCAAGGAGCGTTTCGCAGAACTTCTTGACAAGCAGGACTTTGGAATGATTGCAAACTTCAAACAAACATACATTGATGCGTTGAAACAGTATTATTTTGTTGGCGGTATGCCCGAAGCGGTGCAAAGCTTTGCTGAAAATAAAGACTTTAATGAAGTTAGAAATATCCAAAAGCGAATCCTGGCTGCCTATGAGCAGGACTTCTCTAAACACGCTCCGAACGAGACTGTTCCTAAAATCCGTATGTTGTGGAACAGCATCCCTTCTCAGCTCGCTAAGGAAAACAAAAAATTCATTTATGGCCTTGTCCGTGAAGGCGCCCGTGCGAAAGAATATGAAACCGCAATTATGTGGCTTAGTGATTGCGGTCTTGTTCACAAAGTCAGCCGTGTCAATGCGGCAGGCATCCCATTGAAAGCCTATGAGGATTTGAGGGCATTCAAGCTGTTCATGGTAGACGTTGGATTGCTTGGGTGCATGACAGGGCTCGGTCAGCGCACATTACTTGACAGCAACGACCTTTTTACTGAGTTCAAGGGGGCTCTTACGGAACAGTATGTTTGCCAGCAGCTTAAAACCATCGAAGATTTAGGCATTTATTATTACACAAACGACAGAGGCTCCTGTGAAGTTGATTTTGTTGTTGATACAGGCGAACAAATTATTCCTATTGAGGTGAAAGCGGAAGTTAACCTTAGAGCTAAGAGCCTGAGAACCTATCAGGAAAAGTACTCGCCCGAGGTATGTGTCCGTACATCAATGGCAGATTTCAAAAAAGAAGATTGGCTTGTTAACTTGCCGCTATATGCGATTGAAAAGATTGTAGAGACTGTAGATGAACTGAGTTAAAAGCTGGTTGCTGCTCAGCTCTGTGCATATGCCGTATCGCTCCCCGGCACCAGCCCCATCCGGGCATCCCTTTGTGCCTGCTGCAAAACAAGGGGCAGGGGAGGGCTGTCTGAGTTGTAACTGCGGTCAGCCGGTTCTGCCCGGTTTATGGGATTCTGAAGAAATCCTTCGGGTTCCGGTAGAAGAAGTCTGCGGCCAGTTCCTTCGCATCCGCCAGCGACAGCCAGCCGTCGTCTGCCAGCTCCGCCAGCGCCTCCGCCGTATTGTCCTTTGCCAGATCCAGATAGCCGATATCGTTTTCCATCACGAAAGAATCTCCGCCAAAGCCCAGGATCCGGCTGGAAGGTATGGTCATCACGGCGCGTTTTAAAAACGCAACCGCATACAGCGGGTCAATGCTGTGGGTCCAGCACATGTCGATCCATGCGTTCGGCGTATTCTTCCCCAGGTAAAGCACTTCATCCATATACGGCCAGTTGGTGTGGAACAGATCAAACCGCACATTGCGGTAACGCTCCATGGTCGGGATGAGCAAGGCCGCATTAGCCGCCCGGATATCGCTTCCCACACGATCCTCATACAGGCCGACGCGATCCGGAAGGCCGGTATGAATCTGCACCGGCATATCCAGCTCTCCTGCCTTGCGCAGGAAACGGGAAAAGAGCCAGTCGTCCAGATCTCTTCCTTCCCTGAAGCCGACCGTCTCCCCGGGATGGGAAACCAGCCGGTTATAGACGCTCTCCGCCTGGTGGAAAGTGGGCTGTCCATAATCGATCGGACGGAAATAGGCGCTCTGATCCTTGATGCAGACCGCTCCCCAGGCGTGCGCTTTTTCAATCAGCTCTTCTACCGCTGCAGCGTAGTCCTCCAGAGTGGGAAGGACTTTTCCCGTAAGCTCCTCCACATAACGAATGCTTTCGTACTGATACAGCCTGTGGAAAGCAGGAAGCGGAAACGCAAAGCGGGAAATCTCCGTATAATCCCTGTCCGTTCCCTCCATGATCGCAAAAAAACGGGATTCAAAAATATCCGCCACATGGATTTTGATGTGGAACCGTTCCATGGTCCGGCAAAAGAAATCGTTATCCCGCTCTTCCAGCCGCTCATTCAGCTCGCATAGGGAGGAATAAGAAATCTCTTTGATCCCCCAGCACAGCGTCAGGCCCCTTTCCATACCCCGCGCATAAGCGGTATGGCGGCATTTGGCATAAAGGCCCTCAAAACACTCCCACCGCTTCCGGAACGGTATCTTAGGATCGGCCAAATATTCTATGACGCGTTCCCCTCCCAAACCGGCGGCAATGCGCAGGTCGGATTTGACATATCCCAAAAGGAGCGGAAAGCAGTCGCTGTAGCGCTCCGTATTGGAGGTATAATGTTCGTGTGTCTCGATGACGGGAACCGTATCCAGATATTCCCGCAGTTCCAAATACTTTGAAGTCTTCATTCCTTTTTCCTCCTGAAGGGTTTCCCCTCCCAGCTTCTTAAAATTTAAGATTCAGCCGCTTCATAACAGCCAATTTTAAAGCTTACCCGTCTGTTTCTTCGATTCCGAATATTTCTTTGGCGAATCTGGAAACGACTCTTCTTCGGCCTTCCTCATTCAGGTGGTAGCCGTCCGTCAGGCAGGTTTCCTGGTCATTTTCTGTAATGGTGCCGTAATAATTGTCCAGAATGCTGACCCCATTGTACATAGCCACATCAATCTGGTGCTGGACATAATCCGGAAGGGCGCCATGGCCGAAATCTTCCGTGTCCGGATTGATCAGGTTGCCGTTCTCATCTTCAAACTGCCCGTAGGAAGGAGAGAGGACGACGATGCGGATATAGGGGAAAGTCTGCTGTATCATCTGTATGGAAGCATTGAGCGCTCCGTTCCAGGTGAGCAGATTGATGTCATTATTTTCATCCAAAACAGGGCGCTGATCGCGATAATCACTCAGATCGTACATCATAACGATCATATCCACGGTGGAGAAATCCACGTTTTTCAAGGTGTCCAGAGCTTCCTGCGCGGCATCGGCATTTTCTGGCAGCAGCGGGGCAGCGTGTTCCATCAGGGTGAAATCTCCGCCGCAGAAGGAAGCGACGGTCAGATACAGGCTCAGCGCATCCTGTGGATAACTGTCGGAATATTCCTGGTATTTCATGGATATATAGGAATCAGGAAATGCACAATTATAAACGGTTGCATCACAAGCCTGCGCGATCAGCCCGGCCAGCCCGTTATCCGAACGGTCGTCGGCAAAGGGGGCGTTTCCAAGGCAGACGATATTGGTGACGCCGTCATCTTCGTGTCCCTCCAGGAGGGCAGGATCCAACTGCTGCACATAATCCAGTGCCTCTGTATCGAATTCAGAAGTATCCGCATTGGGATCAAAGCCGGAATCTTCTCCGATATTCCAGATGATCAGCCGGATGGCTGCGACCAGAAACATCACAAGCAGGACGCCTGCGATGGCGAGGTGAAGATATGTTTCCCGGCTGCGGCGTTTCCCGCCTTTTTTACGGGAGGAAGAATGCTTCCTGTTTCGATTTGCGCCCCGGGAACGGCTGGAGGGAGAACGTTTATTGCCTCCCTTTGAAGCGGAACGGCCTGATGCGGACCGATTTCGCCCGGAATGTTTGCCGTCGGCGGATTTGCCGGAAGGAGATTCGTCAAAAAAAGAGTCCGTTTCCTGAAGAAGGTCGTCCTCCGGAAACCATAGTTCATCCGAATCCCCGGAATGTTTATTTGTATCGGTCATAATTTACCTCCATGCCGAAGCGTTTATGCTGAGGCACGCGTGCCGAACTTCCGGTTCGGCGCTGCGATCGTGATTGAAAACTGTGCCATCGGGCGCATTTTTCAATCGTTCCTCCTGTGTGGCTGTCAGAAACGTCTGTACGGCTCTTTCCTGTTGTTTCCTATACTACCATTTATGCCCCGGCCTGTCCATCTTATCAAAAAAATTCACAAGTGCGCGGCATCAATACGTTTCGCCGATGGGGGGAGGGGCTGGCCCTCTCTTTTGGCTCCGGATGAAGTCTTTCCCGTCATGGATGGTATGGCTTGCGGCCGGAACGTTTTCCTGGCCTGTTGTGTATCCGGGCGGGGGCTGTCCTTTCCTTTGCGTAGCCCGGCTCAAAAATCAGCTGTTTCCTGCTTTTGGAAAGCGCAGTCTCCCGTCAGGCGGCTAAACTCCGCCCTGCGGGCGTCGGACAACGCCGCCAGGACAGACGGGAGACGGCGTTTCCCAAAAGCGAGGGCCAGCCCCATGCATCGGCAAAGCGTATCGATGCCGTGAAAAAGAGATGACGGAAAGGGCGGGGTGTGATATGGTAGGGGAGGAAGTTTGAAAAGACTGAAAAATACCTGTTGGGGAAGCGACAGGAGCGCTGTTATATTAGCATTCAGGTATTGGAAAGGTGGATGGAAATGGTTCGGTTGAGGAATGTGGTTCTGCTTCAGGCGGTGATTGTGATTTATACGTTTTCCAGCGTGCTGGCGAAACTGGCGAGCGGGCAGGAGGTGTTTTCTGCCGGGTTCGTGATGTTTTATCTGGGAGAATTGGCGGTGCTGGGCATCTATGCGCTGCTGTGGCAGCAGATGATAAAGCGGTTTGAACTGTCTGTTGCCTATACCAACCGGGCGATGGCGCTGCTGTGGTCTCTGGTGTGGGCAGTGGTGTTTTTTCATGAACAGGTCTCGATCCGGCAGATTGTGGGCGTGGCTTTGGTGATTCTGGGAACGGTGATTGTGAACGGCGGAAGGGAGGAAGAGAAGCATGCGTGATGGAAGCTGGATGTATTATGCGTTTTTACTGGCGGGGGTGCTGGCGGCTTCTTTTTCACAGGTGCTGCTAAAGAAAGGGGCCATGGGCAGGTATGCTTCCTTTCTCAGAGAGTATCTGAATCCCTGGGTGATGGGAGGATATCTGCTCCTTGTTCTTTCCACGCTTCTGAATATCTGCGGCCTTCGGGGATTGTCCTTCCTGAACGGGCCGGTGATGGAATCCTTTGGTTATGTATTCGTCCTCTTCCTCAGCCGCCTTTTTTTCGGAGAGAAAATTACGAAACGGAAACTCGCAGGTGTGGGTTGTATTCTGGCAGGGATGCTTGTATATTATCTGTAGCGGGCGCGTCGGAAGTCTGCGGCAGGGATTTGAACCATTTGCTGTAGCGGTGGAGGCGGTATTCCACAGAAAGTTCCCGCAGGGATTTTTCATCCGCGCATTTTTCTTTCAGTGCGGACCGTTCCTGACGGCTTAAGTTGACATATTTCATATAAGAGATATTAAGTTCGGCAAGCTTGCCGCTGCAGGCAGGACAATAAGCTTTATGGCCGTTCAGAATATGGATGCGGCGGCAGTATTTACAGTAATGGATGTACATCATGGCGAATTCCTCCTTTTTCTGGCTGGCAGTTTTGCCGTTACCGTGTTCCTTTGCCCCCAATTCTGTCACATCTTGCCGCTTCCCGCAATAAAAAGCGTTCGACAAAAAAAGCGTGCAGAGGCGATTGCGTGACACCTCAGGCAGGTCTGAGCAGTTATAAATGAGGGGCGGAAATCTTAAGAGAAATTTAAGGAAGGCGGCCGGGAAATTCCGTGCCGGACGGTTGAAGAGAAAAAGCGGGCTGTGTTATACTGTCTCTACGGATTTATGGCCACTAAGGGCTGTGAATTGTGTGAAACGGATAGAAACTGGTGGGTACAGTGATTGTATTCTGAAGATAATGGAGTGCTTATGACGGAGAGAAGAGATGAGCGGGGGGACAGAGAAGGAAGACGCTCCTTGCAGCAGGAATTGTCGAAAGAACCCGACGAATTATTGGAAAACAAAGAGCCGATTTCCAGAAAGATCGAGAAGGTAACGGAAGAACTCCTGTCCGAATGGGAGATCAGCGAGGACGATTTTGAAGAAACAGGGGATCTTACGGAGACTTCCCGCAGGCTGGCCGAAGAAGTCATCGGACGCCGTGAAGGGGAAATGGCAGGAAAGAATGTGCGCAGCATCCGGGAGGAAGGAGCCGTACGAGAGAAAAGCGGAAGGCCGCAGCGGGCTGATTCGCGCAGCACGGCTCCAGCTTCTGGAAGGGATATAGAGCGAAGGGAGGCGGCAGCCAGAGAAGGGCGGGCGGAGTATGCCCGAAAGCCGGAACGGCGCAGCGAAGGAGCAAAAGGCAGTGCGCCGGAACGGAGGGCTGCGCATAGAAGCGAAGAGAGAAAGCACAGCGCGCAGGAACAAAGGCCTGTACGGCGAAACGGGCAGGACAAACGAAGCGCAGGAGAGAGAAGCGCATCATCGGAGCGCGGTTTGTCAGAATCCAGGACAACTCGCCGTTCTGATGGATCGGCTGCCGGAACGGAATATGGGGCCAGCAGCCGCAGAGAAGGAAGCAGACGGGCGGAAAGGCTGCCGGAAAGCAGAGAAAGGCGGCCGGGCCGGACAAACCGTGGAAGAAGCGCTTCCGGAAGACGGAAGGGCAATGCCTTTTTAAGATTTTGGGACAGCCTGCAGACCATGGACAAGGTGGTGGGGCTTACCGGAATTGGCGTGTGTCTGGTTGCTGCGATCACATTTTCCATCGTTCTGAATGCCAGAGGGGTGAACCGGCAGGTGGAAACCTTTGCGCAGGTGGGGGAGAATCTTTCCCAGATTGCCGTTGCAGATGAGAGCACCTTCCTGGCGGTTGCGGACGGCCACCTTGCCAGGCAGCAGGCAGCTTCGGCACAGGAGACGGAAGAATATAATGAGAAAGAGGACGATTCAGAGATTCAGGTTGGCCTGAATATGACTTCTGTGGAAAAAGATCTGAAAATCAAGTTCGTAAACCGTAAGACGGGAAAATTGATTCCCTATGTCGCCTTTGAAGCGGAAATAAAGGGACCGGATGAGACATACCAAAAGACGGATGATGATAAAGACGGGATCATTTATCTGACAGGAATCACCGGAGGCACTTATACGGTGCGGGTAACAGGGCCGGAGGGACTGGAAGGATATATTTTGCCTGAGGATGCGCAGTCTGTAGAAGTGAAGAATCAGATCGCCTATGAGAAGATAGACGTGAGCGACGAGATTAAGAGCGAGTCCGAGGTCAATGCCGCAAAAGAGGATACGGAAATCAAGACCGAGGTGGAGTCTGTGCTCCAGGATACGGTGGAGTGGGTGGAGTCCACGAAAACGCCGATCGGCGGAGATGGAAATGCCTATATTGAAGTGAAGAAAGCGGATGTTCCGGATCCGGCTGCTTCTGCGAGCCTGGATTTTGGGCTGTTTGCCGGCGTGCGGACCAGACCGGCACAAATGGCAGGCCTCGCCATATGGTCTCAGCCGGCGGAGGCTGGGATGATGCATTTATCCACCGTCGCGGAACCCACAAGCACGGTACCCGAGCCGGAAGAGCCGTCATCCACGGAGCCGACGCAGACGGTTCCGGAGGAACCAAAGGATGTGGCTGTGACGGGAGTGGAGATCAGCCCGAAGGAACTGTCGGGAACGGTAGGCGGTTCCGGCAGCCTTTCCGCATCGGTGAAGCCGGATGATGCGACCAATAAGGGCGTGAAATGGTCTTCCAGCGATACGGGCGTGGCAACAGTGGATGGCAGCGGGACGGTATCCTTTGTGGGAGCCGGCTCTGCGACCATTACCGTAACCACGGATGAGGGCAGTCATACGGCCAGCGCCAGCGTGAAGGTCGTTGAGGAGGAAAAGAAGGTAGAAAAGGTGGAAGTGACGGGAGATGGTTCTGTGAGCGTGGGCGGAAGCATCACGCTGTCCGCCACCATCTCTCCTTCCGGCGCCTCGTATGACGGCGTCAGCTGGAGCTCTTCGGACAGCAGCATTGCTACGGTGGACGGCGGGAAGGTGACCGGCGTCAAGGCGGGGAGCGTTACGGTTACGGCTACGGCCGGAGGTGTCAGCGGAAGCAAGACGGTGGAAGTAAAGAATGCGGAAGTGGCTGTGGGAAGCATTAAGATCAACGGTTCTACGAGCGCCAAAAAAGGGGAGACCGTGCAGCTTTCCATCACGGCAGAGCCTGCTGGAGCGGATGCTTCCGTAAAATGGGAATCTTCCAATCCTTCCGTGGCATCTGTGGACGGCAATGGTAAGGTTACCGCTAAAGAAACAGGAAGTACTACGATTAAAGCGACTTCCCTGAAGGATGGAAGCAAAACCGCGTCCATCACCTTTACGGTGACTTCCAATGAAACCAATTCGGCGACGCTCTCAGACATGAAGATCACCGCCGGAGAGACGAAGGGGGCGGATTTGAAAACCACGGGTTCCGTATCCTCCAAGAGCTTTTCCATTGCCAATACCAAGTATGCGACGGTGGATGGCAGCGGCAATATCAGGGCGATTCGTTCCGGAGAAACGGAACTGACGGTGACGGTGAAGTTCTCCAATGGGGAAACGGTAACCAAGAAAGCGAAGCTGACCGTGGCCGCAGCAGAGGTTAAGAAGATTACGCTGGATAAGACCAGCGTGACGCTGAAAGTGGGTGAGTCCCTGAAGCTGAATCCCACGATCGAGACCACCGGATATACGGGATGTTTATGGTATACTTCCGATGCGTCAATCGTGACGGTGACAGAACACGGGAATGGAACGATTAAAGCGGTGAAGGCAGGAAAGGTGACAATCACCGCCTGCAGTTCTGAGGATACTTCCAAAAAGGCGACCTGTGAAGTCACGGTGACGGGAAAGGATCTGAAGGACGATACCACAACGAAGCTGAAGGACAAGGATGGAAAGCAGCTCTATGTGAAGAATGCCGATGGAAAGTATGTGGAAGCCGTTGTGGCCGACTACTATAAATATGATGTATTTTACAGGCTGAACGAAAACGTGGAATATAAATACACCGGCTGGCAGACCATAGACGGGAAAAGATATTATTTTGATAAAGACGGCAACAAGGTAACCGGCGAGCAGGTGATCCAGGGTGTGAAATACAATTTCGGAAGCGACGGGGCATTAAGCGGCGGTTCGGGCGTCCTGGGAATCGACGTTTCCAAGCACAACGGCAACATCAACTGGACAGAAGTGAAGAACTCGGGCGTATCCTTTGTGATTATCCGCTGCGGCTATCGTGGGTCCTCCACGGGAGCGATGATCGAGGATCCGAAGTTCAAGGCCAATATTCAGGGCGCTACGGCTGCCGGACTGAAGGTGGGCGTTTACTTCTTCTCCCAGGCGGTGAATCGGGTGGAGGCTGTGGAAGAAGCTTCCATGACGTTGGAACTGATTAAAGGATATAAGATTTCCTATCCGGTATTTTTGGATGTGGAA
>USKC01000096.1 GCA_900555195.1 uncultured Lachnospiraceae bacterium | reverse complement strand
GCGCGGTGGTAACGCTTCCGCCGTTCATATGCGCCATGAGCTGGGAGCCATAGCAAATGCCAAGAATCGGAATGCCAAGTTCATAGATCTCACTGCTGCATGACGGAGAATCCTCTCCGTATACGCTGTTCGGCCCGCCGGTGAAAATAATTCCCTTAGGGTTCATCTCTTTGATCTTTTCAATCCCGAGCGTATGGGGATGCACTTCGCAGTATACATTGCATTCTCTGACTCTTCTGGCAATCAGCTGATTATACTGTCCTCCAAAATCCAGAACAATCACCATTTCTCTTTCCATCTTTTACCTCCATGCCAGGGCGCTTTGGGCTCCGGCCGCGAAAAGAAACCGAAACTGCATTTTCCTCACTGTGATCACAGCCGTTTTGCGGCGTTCCGGCTCGAATCGGCCGGTTAAAGCATGCGCGATCAAGCGTATTTTTTCAAGCTTGCTTCCGGCTGTGCGCTTTGCGTACATACCGAATCACAGAAGAAGAACTCTTCTCCTCACTCTTTTTCTCAAACAGGAATTTCCTTTGGACGCGCCTTCCAAACGCTTGTCCTTCATTCTATGCTCTTTCAATAATCGTTCTTGTTTGCCGTATTTGCCCGCTTTTCCTGTCTGAGAAAATACGCTTCATTATAAAATATACCGCTTTCTCTTGTCAATTCCTTATAACGGCATATTTCCTAATATTCGTTACTATTCAGCCTTTGGCATCAGAAAGACACCGCCTCTTAAAAAAGAGCCGGTGTCTTCTCCCGAAATACTGTCCGTATATTTTCCAGCAGCGGCATCCCCCTCCGCTTGAGCGTCTCCAGGATGCTCAGTATCACACAGTACATCTTCTGCCCGCTTCCCTTCCGGAATCCTCCCGACATCTTCTGACGGTTCTTTGCCTTCCTCAGATCCCTCTCACTCATGTTATCATCGAAGGGCACCCGGAAATCTTCCGCGAACAGCAGATGGTTCTTTTCATATTTTCCAAGCCTGTTCAGCAGCTTTTTCTCTTCCTCCTTCGCATATTTGTGCTCCGTTTTCTTATTTTCCTCCCTCCCCTCCCTGAGCACCTCCCTGTACTCTTCTTTGTATTTCCTCACTTCTTCCGGCTGGAAGTTTTTCTCTCCCCTTTCCACGGCCTCTTTTCTGGCCCGGTTTATCCCTGTCAGCAGTCCGCTCATCTTCCCTGACCAGCTGTTCCCTGTTTCTTCCGTATTCTTTTTCAGGTATCTTAACAAATGTACGTTGCATTCCCCATGACCCGTCCCGAAATGGTACATCGCTGTCTCATGGTCATGTATCAGGATCCCTGTATACTTCTTCAGAAACTCAATCTCTCCCAGTGCCTTCAGGCTTTTTTCCTCCATCCCTTCATACAGCACCGTATCCCTGATGCTAAAGTTGCGGATAAAGCTCTGCTCCCCATTCAGCGTGACTACGGTTGCGTCTGTTGATACGACTTCCTGGTTCAGCAGCCTTTCCTCCAGGCATTTCACATCCCTTTCCTCTTTCTGCGCAAACTTCCGGCAGAATCCATATACACTGCCTTCCGACAGCTTCAGGCTTCCTCCTCCCAGATCGTTCAGCTGCGATGTGATCCGGCTGATGGACATCACCCCTTCCCCGTACAGCATCACTGCCAGCGCCTTTACCTGCTCTCCATAGCATACATCGCTCCGGTATTCCTCCCCAATGGCGGCCGTTCCTTCTTTCCCCCTGTAAATGCGTACTTCCGTGATTACCGGCACCACTTCCAGATCCAGTACATACTTTACCGTATAGTCTCCCCCGCGTTCTTTCCCGATCTCCCTGATCCTGTGGCAGTATTTCCCGCTCCGGAGATTCTCTTCCACATCCGCTTTCGTCAGGGTGGTCCCTTTATGACCCTTCTGCCCCCCGGATTTTTTCCCCGTCTTTTCCCGGCTGTTATAGGTATTGGCAGGCCTGCCTCCCTTCTGGTCGCTGGAAGGGGGAAGGGAAGTATTGGAACTGTCGTTGCTGAGAATACTTTTCATGCGGGCATTATCTTCCCTGAGCAGGCGGTTTTCCTCCCTCAGATGCTCGTTTTCTTTCTGCAGGGTGGAGATTTCCTCCTTCATCTGGAAAGTTTCTTCCTGATGCGTTTTTTCCATGGCATCCAGGCGTGCCATGACTTCTGTCAGCTGGTCATACAATCCTTTTCCGTAATTAAATCTGGGGCCCAATCCGGCACGCCTCCTTCCATTCCATGATGTTTCTATTATACAGGAAAGACTGGGAAAAAGCGAATCGGGGGTATGATGCTGTCCGGCAGAATGACTGTGGATAAAACACCGTGGAGAAGGGAAATGGTGGATAAAAATAACCTTTTTTGCCAGAAGAACAGTTTAATACAAAAGAACTTATCCACAAAAAGAGACTGTCGAAGTTTTTTCCTTTCTCCGGCTGTTTTTCTTTTTTCTACAGTGGATAAGTTCTTTATTTCGGATAAAAATTTTCAGCACTTTTTTGGAGGAAGGCTGAGTAGTAACTAATATTCCAATGCTCTGTTATGGCTAACCGTTCTGCCTGTGTAAAGCCGTTTCCCATTTATGTCCTTTATATCGAATCGCATAGCAAATCGTACGGAAAATCCAGTCAATGATCATAGCCACCCATACGCCGATCAGGCCAAAGTGGAACTGATAGGTAAACAGATATGCCGCACCTATCCGGAATACCCACATGGAGAAAATCGCAATCAGCATCGTCCAGATCACGTCACCTGCAGAACGCAATGTATTGGGAACGGTAAAGGAAGGAACCCAAAAAAGAACAGCCATCACATTGTGAAAGCGAATAATCCCTATCGCCATCTGTGAGGCCTCCGGGCCTAAATTATATAACTTCACCAAAAGGGGGACACTAAAAAACAGAATCGTGGACATAACAGCCGTCAGGCCGATTGCAATTTTCATCAATTTCCTTGTATAATATCTGGCCTGGCTTATCTCTCCTGCTCCGATACATACTGCAGTAATGGATACAAGGCCTAGATTCAATGCAGATCCAAACAGGATGTTCCAGCTAGCCAGCGTATTGCCTACCGCATTGGCTGCGATCGCCGACGTACCCATAGTAGAAACCACGCTCAACACCATGATCTTACCTAATTGAAACATGCTGTTTTCAAGTCCGTTAGGAACAGCAATATAAAGAATCCTCTTCAACAGAGCAAAGTTAAAACGAAGGCGTACCTGCCCGCAAAGATTAATGTCCCATTTGGGGTTGAACATCATGATCAGAATCACGACAGCACCCACATATCTGGAGACCGTAGTGGGGATTGCGGCTCCGGCCACTCCCCACTTCAAGCCATAGATACAGATCGTATTACCCACCAGGTTAACGGCATTGATCAGCAGGGAAATCCACATAGTCACCTTGGCATAATTCATAGCCCGAAATATCGCCGCGCAGGAATTATAGATAGCCAGTCCAGAAAAAGAAATCGCTGTAATTATCAGATACGTTTTGGAAGCCTGCATAACATCATTTTCAATCTGACCGAACATCAAATGTAGCAGTCCATCATGGAAAGCAATAAAAATAACCGTGATGATCAATGCAAGGCTGGTGGCAAACATCAAAATCTGCCAGGCAACCTTGCTGGCCTCCTCCTTGCGCTTCTGCCCCAGGAAATGACCTGCCACCACGGCTCCGCCTGTAGCCAAAGCGGAAAATACATTAATGAGCAGGATATTCACTGTATCCACCAACGACACTCCTGACACTGCCGCCTCTCCAGCTGCTGATACCATAATCGTATCCGCCATGCCTACGGCGATGGCCAGCGTCTGTTCAACGATCAAAGGTACGATCAGTTTCTTTAGGTCTTTGTTTGAATACAACATTTTCCTATCCCGCCTTTTCTTCTGTTTTCATTCTTCAATTTCAATAAGGAAACATCTTACTCCGGCTGATATACTCCCATCCGGGAACGATATTCCACTTTACATGATTTTTACATGCCTATTTTATTCCGTTTTTCGTCTGATGTAAATACTTTTCTCTTGTCGCCAGGCCGCCTCTGATATGGCGTTCCGATTTGTTCACATCCAGCACTTTCCTCGCTTCTTTTGCCAGCGCCGGATTGATCTGCAGCAATCGTTCTGTTACGTCTTTATGTACCGTAGACTTACTAATCCCAAACTGCCTCGCAGTCTGCCGCACTGTCGCATTGCAGTCAATAATATAGTTGGCAATATCGATTGCCCTCTCCTCGATATAATCCTTCACGGAACTCCCCCGGATACTTGTTTTTACAAGATATGCGGGGATGAACGGGGGTATGCCAGGCATGCCAGAAATACAGCGGGAGGGGTGCTGCGCATCCCTCTGTCTTTCAAAACAGCAGTCACAAACCGGCAAAAAAATGCTATACTTTTTATAAACCGACTATTTGCGGCAAAGCCCGGTTCTCTGCCTCCCGCCATTTCATATGTCATAGGTCATGAGCAGGTCATAGCGCAGAAATGCCCTGCATACAATACGGCTGCATCCGTCCTCGCCGCAGAAAGGAATGATCTGATTTCCATGAAAAAAACGATCTCGTCACCAAAACTGACCACGCCCTGGAGTGATTCCGTCGGCGCAGACAATGTGTGGAAGGAATATCCGCGCCCTGCCATGGTGCGGAAGAGCTGGCTCAATCTGAATGGGCTGTGGGAATGCGCGTTTACCCGGGATGGCTCCATGCCTGAATCCTTTGACGAAACGATCCTGGTTCCCTTCTCTCCGGAAAGCCCTCTCTCGGGTGTGGCACGCCAGCTCCTTCCGGATGAATTTCTCTGGTATCGGAGAAATGTAACGATACAGCCTCCTGCTGCGGATCATCGTCTGCTTCTGCATTTCGGCGCGGTTGATCACAGCTGCATTGTCTACATAGATGGCAGGGAAGCGGGCAGGCATGCCGGTGGATATCTCCCGTTCTGCCTGGACATCACGCCGCTGTTGCCTGCCGCTGCCGCATCAGAACCCCTTCCAATCCAGTTTACCCTCACCGTCCGCGTACAGGATCCGAGCGATACCTCCTGGCATGCAAAAGGAAAACAAAAACTGAAGCGGGGCGGAATGTTCTACACCGCCCAAAGCGGTATCTGGCAGACGGTATGGATGGAGGAGGTTCCCTCTGTATATATTTCATCCGTTCTGGCGGAGCCGGATTGGGATGCCTCCTGCTGCCGCCTCCTGGTTCATGTAACGGATACACGGCAAACGGCAGAAGCGGAAGGGCAGGACTCCTCCCGCTCGTCCATGGGAGAAAAGGGAGCCGCGGATACCTGTTTTGTAACGGCCCGCGTCCGGCCGGAAACAGAGGCTGACCGCCTCCTGCGGGACGATCCTTCTTCTCCTTCCGCGCCCCCGGAAGCCTCCTGCCCTCAGGAAACCGCCATCTGCCTGCGCGTAAAAGCGGGGACGGAGGCCGTGATCCCTCTCCCGGGATTTCACGCCTGGTCGCCGGAAGATCCCTTTCTCTATCATCTGACGCTGGAGACTGAACAGGATCGGGTGGAATGCTATTTTGCCATGAGAAAATGCGATGTGCAGACGGATGAAAACGGGCAAAGGCGGATCTTTCTCAACAACCGCCCCCTTTTCCAGGCCGGAGTTCTGGATCAGGGTTACTGGCCTGACGGGCTGTATACCGCCCCCTGCGATGAGGCGCTGATTTTTGACATCGCCTCCATGAAAAAGTTGGGCTTCAACATGCTCAGAAAGCATGTGAAGCTGGAACCGCAGAGATGGTATTATCACTGCGACCGGCTGGGAATGCTCGTATGGCAGGATATGGTCTGCGGCGGCACAGCCTATCGGCATTGGTTTGTGACCTATCTCGCCACGGTGCTTAACGCCCTTTCCCTTCCTGTTTCCGACGGCAAAAAAAGCCGCTTCTTCCTCTCCCGCAGGGAAGAAGAAGGGCAGCAGGAATTCCTTCAGGAAATGGAAGAGACCGTCCGGACGCTTCGGATCCATCCCTGCATTGTCTGTTGGGTTCCATTCAATGAAGGATGGGGGCAGTTCGACGCAGCCCAGGCTGCCGAACGGCTTTCCCGCCTGGATCCAGGCCGGCTGATCGATCATGCCAGCGGATGGTTTGATCAGGGTGCGGGCGATATCGCCAGCATCCATTACTATTTCTTCTCCCTCCGCGTTCGCCCGGAGCCAAAACGGGCGCTGGCTTTGACCGAATTCGGCGGTTATTCCTGGCAGATACCGGAACACAGCTTTGGCACGAAGCTATACGGATATGGCAAATATCAGGATCAGCCCGGGCTGACGGCAGGCTATCGCGCTCTGATCTGCGACACAGTTCTGCCCGCCGTCAGAAAAGGCGTCAGCGCCACTATTTACACCCAGCTTTCTGATATCGAGGATGAGGTTAACGGCATCCTGACCTATGACCGGAAGGTGATGAAACTAAACCCTGCCGTGGTACAGACGCTGAATGAACTGCTTTACCAAACAGCAGACGGCAGAAGCCAAACTCCATAAGAGGGCCTCTGCCGCCAGCTGTTCAGGCTTTCGCTCCGGTTTCGTTCTTTTTGCTTTCCTTCCACATCCTCCGGAATACGGGAATATACATCACAAAGGAAAACAGCAGGAACATGCCGCAGACAGCGATCAGCACATTTGCCGCTGCCGGATTGATCTCCGGCAAAAGAAGGAGCACGAAAAGCACTGCATACAAAACAGCCGTGCATACTTTTCCAAACCACATGGCCCCGTCCAGCTTCTTGCCCCTGGGAAGGAGCAGGCCGCCCATGATGGCCATGAATCCTTCTTTAATAATGAACAATACCAGAACCGCCCGCATCAGCGGATAACGAATTGCCAGGCAGATAAGAAGCGCAGCCTGGGTGAGTTTGTCCGCCAGCGGGTCAATGAATTTGCCCAGTTCCGTGATCATGTTGAATCGTCTGGCGATCTTGCCGTCAAACATATCCGTCAGACCGGAAATGCCTACTACTGCTGCTGCCGCATAATAATCCCCTGCGCTGTCTGCCGTGCAGTACAGCCAGGAAAAAAGCGGTATCAGCAGGATTCGGAAGTATCCCATGATATTGGGGATAGAAAAAATCTCTTTTTTGTTCAGCCCATTCTTCATTTGCGTCAATTCCTCCGTGATCATTCCGGTCATTCCAATCGCTTCGCGCCGGATCAAATGCCTGTTGCCGGTTCGTTTCCATCGGTCTGCAGAAAATACGCAGGCCTGCGAAAACGGTTATCCAGGTTACGGCTTTTCTCCTATTATATCACCACTTCCGTCTTGACGCACCGTTTTCCGTATGCTATTCTTGTTTCATTCATAAAAGGCGATGAAAAGAAACAGTAAGCATTCCGGAAGCTGCAGAGAGAAGGCGGCCGGTGAAAGCCTTTGCCAAAGGAATGCCGAACCCCTCTTGGAGCTGTGGGCCGAAACCGTCCGCAGGGCGGTAAGTAAGTCTCACCGGGTTCTCCCGTCACAGAGAAAGGCATCGGACTTTTGTTCCGCGTTCCGGAAGCATACCGCCCCCGAAGCGCTGAAGCAACAGGAGGCCTGTGCCATGAGCGCGGATTTTATCCGAATTCAGGTGGTACCACGGACCGATTCGTCCGCCCTGAACATATCATGCCCTGACCAAAAGGGATGAGATGTTCAGGGCGTTTTTTATTCCCGCAGGCGGCTGGCCAGGCGAACGTGCCCGCGCGTCCATTTGGCACAGAGCGCCGTCAGGGGCATAACCAGTCAGGAGAAGGATTTGCGTCCATCCCGGCAAATCCTTCGGAAAATGGAGGAAAACATGAAGCTTTCAACTCTGGTAGGAAACCGATTCAAAGAAACGCCGGCAGACTGTGTGGTTACAAGCCACGCGCTGATGCTGCGGGGCGGCTATATGAAGTATGTCGCCAACGGGATATATACCGCTCTTCCGCCTCTGAAGCGCATCACCAGAAAGATTGAGGAAATCATTCGGGAGGAAATGGACGCCCTCGGCGGCCAGGAAGTGTCGTTCCCCGTGGTCCTGCCCGCCTCCCTTTGGGAGGAATCCGGCAGATATACGTCCGTAGGCAGCGAACTCATGCGCTTCACGGACAGAAACGGCGCGAAGATGGTGCTCGGCATGACCCATGAGGAGGCCGCCGTCCAGTTGGTGCGGGATTATGCTTCCACTTACAGCCGTTATCCCTTCATGATCTATCAGATCCAGACCAAATTCCGGGACGAGGCCCGTCCTCGCGCAGGCCTCATCCGCGTGCGGGAATTCACCATGAAAGATGCCTATTCCTTCCACACCTCCCAGGAGGATCTGGAGCAGTATTATACGCGCGTCCTGCAGGCCTATCAGCGGATTTTCGCCCGGGCCGGCATTCCTGAGGTGGTCTGCGTGGCCTCCGATTCAGGTATGATGGGCGGAAACCTGTCCCATGAATTCATGCTTCTGACGCCCGCCGGTGAGGATTCCATCGTCCTGTGCCCGGAATGCGGCTACAGCGCCAACATGGAAGCCGCGGCGTGTATTTATTCTGCAGCAGACGGCGCCGCATGCCAGGAGGGCACATCCGCCGCTCCTGTTCCGGTCAAAACGCCCGGCGTGCACACCATCGAGGAACTGGCGGCCTTCCTGCACATCGCTCCTTCTGCCACCTGCAAGGCCGTCGTCTATCAGAAAAATCGGGACGATTCCTACGTCATCCTGTTCCTGCGCGGAGACCTGGAAGCGAACGAAGCAAAGCTGACCGCCTACCTGAAAGAAGATATCCATCCAGCGATCATCACACAGGAAAGCGGGCTTCAGGCGGGTTACATCGGCCCCGTTTCCCTGCAGGCCCCGGAAGGAAGCACCATTCTCTTCGACCGTTCCTTAAGCGGCCTTTCCGGCCTCGCCTGCGGGGCAAACCGGGAAGACTGGCACCTTACCTGCCTGGATATGAAAAGAGACTGCCCGGGCGCTGTCTATCTGGATTTTGCCAAAGCTTCTGAGGGCGGCATCTGCCCTGTCTGCGGAAGGAAAAGCCTGACCATCTCACGGGGAATTGAGGTGGGCAACATCTTCCAGCTGGGGGACAAATATACACGCTCCATGCATATGCAGTATGTGGATGAAAAAGGGAACAGCTGCACGCCGGTCATGGGCTGCTACGGCATCGGCGTCGGCAGGCTGGCCGCATCCGTCTGCGAGGCAAGGCATGATGACTACGGCCCCATCTGGCCCATCACCATCGCACCCTGGCAGGTACATCTGTGCTGCATGAGGGGCGATCATGCACAGGTACGCGCGCAGGCGGAGCGCTTATATGAGGCGCTGCAAAAGGCAGGCGTGGAAGTGCTCTATGACGACAGAGATGTCAGCGCAGGCGTCATGTTCTCCGATGCCGATCTGCTCGGCGTTCCCATCCGTCTGGTAGCAAGCCCCAGAAATCTGAAAGAAGGCTGCGTGGAGCTCTCCCTTCGCGCGGACAAGGCGAGCGCTGTCCGGATTCCGGAGGAAGAAGCGGTAAGCCGCGTGCTTGACAAGATCAGGGAGCTCACTCAGGCACTATAAATGAAGAAATGTGCGCATTGATGCAAAGAGCATTACTGCTCCGCCCTCCGCATATGCCCCGCCCTCCGGCGCCAGCCCCATCCGGGTCTCCCTCTGTCCCGGCGGTGGATATGGTGTTTGCTGGTACACGCTTTCGCTTGGCCAAAAACGTAGCGGTACATAACGAACCAAAAGACGGTTCGTAAGTA
>USKC01000095.1 GCA_900555195.1 uncultured Lachnospiraceae bacterium | reverse complement strand
CTTTGCGGATGCAGTGTCAACAAGCCACACCGCAATTCTGATCGGAGACCTTGCGAAAATTCTTAAACAGAACGGCATCGAAACAGGTCAGAAAAGACTGTTCGCATGGTTACGAGAAAATGGTTACCTGATTAAGCGGAAAGGCACTGACTGGAATATGCCGACGCAGAAATCTATGGAGATGGGGCTTTTTGAAGTGAAGGAGTCCACGGTAAATAATCCTGATGGTTCCGTCAGAATCAACCGGACTACAAAAGTTACGGGAAAGGGACAGATATATTTTGTAAATAAATTTCTGGAAGCTACTGCTTAAATGGCCGTTCGCAGCAGAGCAGGAATGTAGGAAACAAGATGGAAGGTGAGAAAGTGGAAAAGCTTGAAAATTTAGTTGTCATTCCGAAAGAAGGGATTTTGCTCGTTAACGGCAAGAAGAAGGAGAGAATCTCCAAATTGTATCTGAAATTTGACAATGGAAAATGGGTGCTGTCATTTGAGGAAGATAAGATATTCGAGGCAACAGCACCCGGATGGGATTAAGGGATTAGTTTTGAAATGAAATCGGTTAATTCCATAATACCATTTTTAAAACGGTTTTCCATATAAGTAATAGCTTCAGCAGTAAGTTCAAAATTTCCGGAAACCCAGATTTTAACGAACCCAATATTTTTAAGCTCGCTGGCCACGCTCGTACAATCATCTGGATGCCATTTTGACAAGACAGGGTCATTCTTGAAATATTCGCGGCTAAATTGGCTGGATTCAGCTATAGAATTTCCCAGTTTTCGGCGCTGAAGGTATTCCTTATAGAGACAGCAAATCATTTTGTCAGCATCTTTTGTCATTCGCTTTATCCTTTCTTTTTACTCAGCCGCGATAACGGCCTGTAAACATATTATATGGAAGGAAGAAGCGGGAAGCAAGGATATTGATTACCTGTTCGCAACAGAGCAGGAAGCATGAGGAGGCGAGAAAGGAATCATGAAGCCTGAAGCAAGGATTAAAGAGTATATGGAGGCAAGAGGAATTTCCCAGGCTTTTGTCAGCAGGGAAACGGGAATCAGTACGGTAAAGCTGAATCTGGCCTTGAATGGAAATCGTAGACTTTCATTAGAAGAATATGAGCTGATATGTGGGGCATTGATGGTGTCAGTGGATTGTTTTTTAACGCCAAGGCATCCAACAAAAAACTGATAGGAGTCGCGTTCCTATCAGATCTTTGCCAAATTTTTTAACCCTGAATGTTTTGCAGGCTTTCGCCGCGTCCTACGCGACCGAACGCTTCTTGAAACATTTCGCCACTTATGCAGTTTTGGTTCAGCAGAATTGATGAACGCCCATTAGCTGGCGAATAGTAAGGAGTACCGGGCATGGTGAAGCATTTTAACGAGTGCCGTCTCGTGTGTTTTAAACTCTTCTCTGAGTCGAGTAACGCCATGCTGATTACTACATTTTACGCCGGTTTAAAGTGCTTTGGCATCCACTGTTGCGACCTTTCAATCAGAGAACAGGGCAAGTCAGTTTTTTTATAAGCATAAGACCCTCCTTGCCCCGTATCAGGGTAAAGAAATATTAACATATAAGAAATAAATATTCAAGAATTGGAAGTGAAACAGGAGGTGAAAAAAATGCCAAGAACGACACCAAGCAAATATGAAGAACGCTGCCGGATGGTACGCGGAATCATTAAAAAAGGAAAAGAGATCAAGAAGAAATCAGACAGGGATCTGGCGAAGCTTACCGGGAAGAATCCCCGACTGATGGAATCCCGCAACGCGGATCCCGGTTCCTTCCGGCTGTGTGAACTGTGGGCGATATGTGATGCCCTTGGGATACCGCCGGAGGAACGGATGGAGATCATGGGCGGCAAGAGAGGAGGCTGAACATGGAACAGAAGAAGCTCGACAAGCTCTATGAGCTTTTGGAGCGGGCGGAAAAAGAGCATGATGCGGAAACGACTGCTGCACTGCGGTGGGCGATATACCGTCTGGAAGGATGAGGAGGTGAAATGAGTGACAGAAGAAAAAGAGAGGCTAAGATTATGGATGCAAACATAGCGCAGACGGGTGAGAATCTGGTCTATATTACGCGGCACTGGGGAGCCCGGAATAAAGGCGTAGGTCATGCAAACCATGAACAGTGGCAGGGAAAAGTGTATTACATCCAGTCAGGAACGGATTATCGGGAGGAGGCCCGGCGAATCGGCCAGGAACGGATCATGGATCTGTGGTATGCTACCGGATATAGCGCGGACGGGGCGCATGAGAATGATCCATTGGGGCTATATGGATATAACTGCCGACACAGCCATCATGTCTGGTTTGAAGGCGCGTCCTCCCTTCCGGCTTATCAGCCACAGCCCGGGCCAGTTACTGTTGGCGGGAAAGAATATGATTATTACGCCATGACGCAGCGGTTGCGGGCAATGGAACGGGGGATCAGGGCGCTGAAGCGGGAAAAAGAAGCCCTGGAAGCTCTGAATCTGGACAGTACGGACATTAAAGCGAAGATCAGGGCAAAAACAAGGGAATATCGCGCCTTCTGCAGGGCCTGCGGAGTTCCAGAGGCAACCACGAAGCTGCGGTATGAGTGCGGGACCTCCGATCTGAAGAAGACACAGGCGTGGAAACGGTATGAGGCGGTGAGAAACGAGGCCAGGGCAGTGGATGAAAATAGTGACCCGGAAACGCTTCGGCGTAATCTGGAACAGATCCGAAACGAACTATCAGAATATACGAACCGGAAGAGCAAATGGAGTGGGAAAGTTATTGTTGACAATGCGAAATGTGAAGAAACAAATGTTTCTGGTGAGAAAGAGTGGAACTGTGATATACTTTTAAGGAGTGATGCAGATCCTGGAACGAGATGGCATGAGATGCTACATTCCTGTTCCGCAAGCCATTATTCTCCGGAAGATTACTATCGATTTTCTGGAACAGAAGAGGCTGCTGTGGAGTATCTGACACAGGAGATTTGTATACAGCGTGGTATTCAGCATACAGCGACCTATACGAAGTATACGGATATACTGCGGGCTGTTAACGGCAGGATGAAATTTGCAGAAACAGACTTGCAGTTTGCCAAGGACTTTTTTGCGGTGGAGATGCCGGAGCGGTATACTTGGCTGCGGGATAAGGTTTCGGATTACCTGATGCATTCCGAAGCGTCTGTAGAGGATGTGATAGAAGTGATGGATTTCATAGCAGGTTTGGAGGAATTGCCGTGAGCGAAAAGGGAAAAGAACTGGCTGATCGGCTGATCTGGCGGAAAATGAGAGGGAAGGAAGAATGGCTTGCTTTTGAGAAAGAAGTACGAGATTTCCTGAAGAACGAAGCGACACCAGAAGACAGGGAACTTTTGGGACAGTATATGGAAATGCTTTACATGGTATGCCGGGGCTTCGAATACTCTGAGCAGCAGAAAGCCAATCAGGAGAAGACGCGGGAGACGGAAGGCGAAAGATAAGCTTGCATACGATATTCCTATATGTTATAATATGGGTCAAAGATATGATTTCCGCTTATGGAAAAGAGGGGATGCTGGTGCGGGAGTATTGGTATAAATGCCCGAAGTGCGGATTCCCACGGATGCTTAAGATCAGGCCCGATACGAGAGTATATAACTTTCTCGGGTACTGCAAAAAGTGTAAGCAGGAATCCATTATCAATATAGACAACAGAGCCAAGAGCCGAATAGTTAATTCCGAGTGAATTAATTACGCGGCTCTTTTTCTTTTGTCTGACAAGGCTTCTCGACGGCCTTGGGTAAACCCGGAGGCTGATGGACCTCGTTAAAAAAATCGTTAAAAGGAGATCGAGATGAAAAGAGAGGAACTGGAAAGACTGGGGCTTACGAAGGGGCAGATCGACAGCGTGTGCAATCTTAATAACAAGGACGTGCAGCCATTGAAGGACGATCTGCAGAAAGCGCAGGACGATCTGAAAGTTGCGCAGGACAAGGTTACCACCACGGAAGAGGCACTGAAAAAGTTCGACGGCGTTGATCCGGAGAAGTTGAATCAGCAGATTTCTGATCTGCAGAATGAGCTGAAGCAGAAAGACAGCGAACACGCGAAGGCGTTAGCTGACCGTGACTTTGAAGATCTCATTAAAGAGGCGATCGGAGAAGCGAAGGGCCGGAATACAAAAGCGATCCGGGCACTTCTGGATGTGGATGCGCTCAAGGCATCAAAAAATCAGAAAAATGACGTGGCGGCTGCGCTGAAAAAGCTTGCCGAAGCCGAAGACAGTAAGATGCTGTTCGGGGAACCTGAGCCGAAGCCCACCGGTAAGGTGGATCCGATTGGGAGGGTGGACAAACCTGCGCCCGGCCAGAAAGAATCCCTTCGTGACGCCCTGAAGGAGCATTACAAGCAGTAACGAGAAAGAAGGAGTGAGATATGCCTGTAACATTAGCTGAAGCAAAAGTCGGCATGGCCGACAAGGTAGATCAGCAGGTTATCGATGAATTCCGCAGAAGTTCCCTTCTGCTGGATATGCTGACATTTGACGATTCGGTATCTCCCGGAACGGGCGGTTCTACACTGACGTATGGGTACGTCCGGCTGAAGACGCCTTCTACCGTGGCGGTGCGTTCAATCAACAGCGAGTATACGGCGAATGAGGCGAAGAGAGAAAAGGCAACGGCAAACGTGATTATCCTGGGCGGTTCGTTTGAGGTGGATCGTGTGATTGCGAACACCAGCGGCGCTGTGGACGAGATCGATTTCTAGCTGAAGGAGAAAACCAAGGCCGGAGCCAACTATTTTCATAATCTGGTTATCAACGGAACTTCTGCCGCATCCGGAGCGGGGTTTGTCGTGAACACGTTTGACGGTCTGAAGAAGATCCTGTCCGGCTCTGATACGGAGTATACCTCCGAGAGCGATATATCCACCAGTGCACTGCTGGATACGAACTACAACGCGTTCCTGGATGAACTGGATGCGTTCATTTCAAAGCTGGCTGAAAAGCCGGATATTCTGCTCATGAACAATGAGATGCTGACCAAGACCAGAGCGGCCACCCGCCGGGCAGGCTTCTACGAGCGCAGCGTAGATGGTTTTGGCCGCACGGTGGAGAAATACAACGGGATCCCGATGATGGATGCAGGCCAGTATTACAATGGATCTGCAACCGTGGATGTGATCGAGACGAGCACGCCTTCCACGTCCGCATACGGCGAGACCGATATCTACGCGGTGAAGCTGGGACTGAACGCGTTCCACGGCATCTCCGTTGATGGAAGTAAGATGATCCATACTTACCTGCCTGACCTGCAGGCTCCCGGAGCTGTGAAGAAGGGCGAGGTGGAACTGCTGGCCGGAGCTATCCTGAAGAACAGCAAGATGGCCGGAAGGCTGAAAGGAATCAAGATCAAGCCGAAGACTACAGCGGGCGGCTGATAAGGAAGGAGAGGG
This sequence comes from uncultured Lachnospiraceae bacterium, assembly GCA_900555195.1. Classification (GTDB taxonomy): domain Bacteria; phylum Bacillota; class Clostridia; order Lachnospirales; family Lachnospiraceae; genus Eisenbergiella. The sequence continues at coordinate 4,582 of USKC01000095.1, read as the reverse complement.
AGCTGGGTGCTTTATGTAACATGGGAGTATTACAGCTCCCTTTATGATATGATCCCGGAAGATGATTTTCAGAAGCTGTGCACGAAAGCCAGCGCGAAGCTGGATGTATATACGCATCTGAGGGCGCAGGTGTTTGAAGAAGCTTATGATCCGGAAACTGCGACGCCGTTTGAAAAACAGGTACACACGCAGATCCAGAACACGGTCTGCGATCTGATCAATCTGGTCAGCACGCAGGAAGCGGCGGGGGCTGGGAGCGGGCTCACATCCGTCAGCAATGACGGGTATTCGGAATCGTACAAGGTGACCACGCAGGCGGAGAAAGAGGTTGAGCTGGTGTCCCTGATCCAGCAGGGCTTGAGCGGAACCGGACTGGCAGGTGCGTTATGAGTGTGCTTTTCACTGACACGATGACCGTTTTTAATCATTTCTGCGAGGAAGGAAAGGATTCCTGGAAGCGTACCGTCATAAATGGAGTGCAGTGGCGGCACAGCAAAAAGGAACTGATCGTTGCGAAGGGTGTACAGGCGGAAGAACGGGTGGAAAGCGTGACGGTAGACTTTTCCAGAGGATACGGCCGACCGTCCTATGTGGAGCCGATTCGGTACGGAACTCTTTCTGCAGAAGAACGGGCGGTGAGCTGGACGCTGAACAGTAAAAACGGGCTGGATATCATCGCTCTGGGAGAGGTTTCGGAGGAGATTTCCAGTGAGGATGATATCGACAGTCTCCGGAAGAAATATCCCTACGTTGTACTGGTCAGCTCCGTAGCGGATAACCGGAATCGTCCACGTCTGAAACATATCAGGGTGGTGGGGAAGTAATGGGAATCACATTTGAGTGCAATTTCAACCTCCGCGATCTGGTCAAAACCCTCGATACTAAGGAGAAGGGAAGAGTGCAGCAGTTTGTCACAAACGAGGTGCTCAATCTGTCCGACGGCTACATTCCGTTTGACGAGGCTGGTAAATATGAAAATCCCGGCCGGCTGAAGGACAGCGGACATATCGAAGATGGAACGGATGTGGTGTGGCAGGCTCCCTACGCACGGCGCTGGTATTACGAAGACGCGAACTTTCAGGGCGCTCCCCAGCGGGGAAATTACTGGGTGCCTAGAATGCTGCAAAATGGAGGCCTGAAGCAGATTGAAGACGGGGCCAGAAAGGTTGTGAAGAAATGACGGTATCAGAAAGCGTGATCAGATGGTTGAAAGGTTTTGATGCGGACCGGCTGGCAACTGTGAGTACAGACATGCAGACGGCAGAGGTAAAATCCTACTCTTTGATCAAAGAGCCTCAGCAGAACGTGCAGCACTTCTTATCCGGTCGGAAGATCATAACAGATCATTTCACCTTGATGGCCCGCCTGTCAAACCGGACAGATGCGACGCGTGTGGGGAATTCCGGATTTGGAGAGGCCCTTGAAGAATGGATTGACGCTCAGAACAGGGCAGGAAAATACCCCGATATTACAGATGCGGTTGTCCAGGAGATCGGTGTTACTACGCCATTCTGCGTGGGGCAGACGCGGGAACATGAAAATCTGTATCAGTTAACTATAGCAATCAGATATATGAAGGAGAAGTAGATCATGGCAAAAAGAGAAGAACTGATCCACTACATCGACACTTCAATGGGACAGGAAGAGGCTGTATATGCGCTGATCGGAGACGGCGTATCCTCTATGACCGAAGAATTCAATGTGGAAGAGGAAACTACGCAGTGGATCAACCAGGCAAACGGAAATACGGAAGTCCGGTCGTATACGCCCAGTATCGAAGTGGAAAAGCAGGACTGCATTGACGATGATATGCAGGCTTTCATCGATAAGATTATAGATGAACTGCCTACTGGGACGGATGCGGAGACATACTATGTCAGGTTCAGGCTAAAGGACGCGATACCCAGTGCTTCCGGAAAGTATGTGGCATACCGCAGGAGATGCGCGGTATCCGCTACCAGCACTGGCGGTGATGCAGGTGCCAATGTGGTGAACTCGATTAAGATCGGCGGCAAGGGCTCAGCAGTGAAGGGCTACTTCGATGTGGCCACGAAAGAATTTACGGAAGGAGAATACTCCGCGGGCGTCGGAGGATGATCACAGAGCGAGTTAAATAGCAGAAAGGAAGAGAGTTGACATGGGAAATTTCTATGGAAACATAAAAGTTGATAACGGAATTCGCAAGATCTGTGTAAATGATGAAGGGGAGTATATTGAACTCTCTCTGGCGGATACGAAGCTGGTGGGTATCGAGTATCGGCCGGATGTAATACAGAGCATTGATTACTCTGTCGAGGACGATACGACTGAGAGTGGTTTCGCGGAAACTGTAGTGGATATGGTAACGGTGAAGATGCAGAAAGCTGCAGAGAATGCATCTGCAGCAGTGTCGGCTTTGGATACGAGAGTGACGAACGTGGAAGCTGATGTGCAGTCTATCAGTAATGCCATTATGGGCGAGGAGGTAGAGAAATGAGTATCAATGAAACAGCACTGAAAAAATTGGCCGCGATGGGAAAACAGGCAGAAATCAATGCTTCAGGGAATACGGACGAGCAGGCGCTGGAGGTTGCTGTACTCTATCCGAACTGGGAGGATGTAGCTGAAGGAGATGCGCTGGCGGCTGGGGAGCGTTACAACTATCAGGATGCGCTCTACAAGGTCCTGACAGAGCACCAGAAGCAGGCTGCGTGGAATCCGGTTGATGCGCCGTCCCTGTTCGCGAAGGTCCTGATTCCAGATCCCGGCGAAATCCCGGAATGGGAACAGCCCGGGCCTGAAAACGCATACAGTAAGGGGGACAGGGTGACGCATAACGACAGGACATGGGAATCTCTTGTGGATAACAACGTTTGGGAACCGGGAGCAGTCGGCACAGAAGCACAATGGAAAGAAATTGTAGAATAACGGGGGTAGAAATCTATGAAACAGGCATACATAACAATTCAGGCGGCTCTGGCCGCAGCTATTGCATGGCTCTCTGCCCGGTTGGGCATCCTGTTGCCGGTATTGTGTATCCTCGCCATCGCGATGGTGCTGGATTATATCACTGGCATGCTGGCCAGCAAGAGGGAAGCAATCGAGCATCCGGAGGATCCGGCCTATGGATGGAGCAGTAAACGCGGCGCGGAGGGAATTATTAAAAAAGTGGGATACCTCTGCATTATTGCGGCTGCCTTGATCGTTGATTATATTATCCTGCACGTTGCGGCACAGATCGGGCTTCAAATTACTCTCAAGGCGTTTTTCGGGCTTCTGGTGGCCGTCTGGTATATTCTCAATGAGCTGTTATCCATCATCGAAAATGCAGGCCGTATGGGCGCCCCTGTGCCGTCGTGGCTGGCAAAATATGTCGCGGTGCTCAAAAATAAGATTGATTCACAGGGAGAGGGAGAAGGGGGCGAGTGAGTCCTCTTCCCTACATATTATAAAAGAAAAAAGGAAGAAGAGTATGTGGAAAGGAATAGATGTAAGCGACAACCAAGGCATAATTGACTGGTCACAGGTGGCCGATGCAGGCGTACAGTTCGCGATCCTTCGCAGTGTCCGCCGATCCGGCAAGGCAGACTATCAGTTTGTGGCAAATCTGGCAGGTTGCCGGAAGTATAATATCCCGGTAGCTGTCTATAAGTACACCTACGCAACGACGGAGGCTCAGGCGCAGGAAGAGGCCCGTCAGGTAGTGGCCCTCCTGCAGCAGTACAATCTGACTACCGGCACAATGGTCTGGTGGGATGTGGAAGATCGTGACACTCTTCAGCCGCTCGGCCGCGCAAAGCTGACGGCGCTGATCCAGGCGGCCAGAACTGTGATTGAGGCCGCAGGATACCGGTTCGGCATCTATGTAGGCCTATATGTGTATCAGGAGAAATGGTTTGACTTCAACCAATTCGCCACTGTGCCTCTGTGGGTGGCCCGATACTATAACGGATACAACGTGATGCAGTTCGATAATGAGCCGAACCAGGCGAAGAGACCAGCGGTGGGCCGAGCTATCTGGGGCTGGCAGTACACCAGCACAGGTCGCGTGCCCGGCATCAACGGCAACGCTGATCTGGACATCTGCTATCAGAATCCGGCCAGCACAGAAGAGCCCAGGCCGGAACCGGGAACCCTCTGGTGTCTGTCCATTGCTGATGTCTGGGCGGAGTCGATTGCTAAAGCTGCAGCTACGGCATACCAGGGCTGCCTGGTGCACAAGGCGGCCGTGCTGGATGTAGGCGGCATTGAGATCTGGATCGCGTCCATCGCGGATGTCTGGACGCAGGCTCAGGCCGAAGAGGTACAGCGACAGTTTGCCGCTCTGGGAGTCGCCGGAGTGGTGCATAACATCCGGGTGCTGGAATAGCGTGAAAAGAGGCGGGAGGATTGCCCTTCCGCCTTGCCACAAAGCCCTGAAATCCGTGTTGCATCGTGTTGCATTTTTGCCTGTTTTCGCCCATTTTATTTTGTGCCAGAACAGAAAAGAAAAAGCCGATAACCCGCGCAGTTATCAGCTTTTTCCGTGTTTATCGCTCTTTAAAGATGAACAGGAGCAGTAGGAATCGAACCCACATCGATGGTTTTGGAGACCACTGTTCTA
>USKC01000094.1 GCA_900555195.1 uncultured Lachnospiraceae bacterium | reverse complement strand
TATGAACAGGAAAAAGAAAAAAAATTCGCCGAAGGGTGAAAATGAGGCTGCTCTGCGAAGAACGGAGCAGCTGATCGATTCTCTTAAGCTTCCAAAGGATATGCTTCTGGGCGCATCCATCCTGACCGTGACGGGTAATTTTGAACTGTGGGTGGAGAATTATAAAGGAATCATTGAATATACGCAGGAATCCATCATCCTTCAGGGCAAGACCGGCCAGATCTCCATCAGCGGCTGCGGCCTGGTGATCGATTATTATACGAACGAGGACATGAAAATCATCGGTAATATTCGATGCATCAGCTACCTTTAATTGCAAAATGGAGGAAATGGCGTGGAGAAAATTTTCCGGTATCTGCAGGGATATCTGAAGATCAGGGTATGGGGGTATTCCCCGGAACGCTTCATGAATCTGTGCAGCAATCATCACATCCTCCTGTGGGATATCGCACGGCAGGGGGACGAATATACCATGTATATTATGCTTTCCGGTTTTTTCAGGCTTCGGCCAATTATGAAGAAAACCGGTACAAGGGCGGCCGTGCTGGAGCGTTGCGGCCTGCCTTTTTTTATACGCAGAATGCGCAAAAGAAAGGTGTTCGCCCTGGGGCTGCCCTGCTGTCTTGCATTTCTGATCGCCATGTCCCGATTCGTGTGGGCCATAGATTTTGAGGGGAATTATTCTCTGACGGATGACATTCTTCTGGACTACCTGGCGGAGAACGGGGTGGATATAGGCGCTGCCAAAAATGAGATCGATATCGGGGAGATTGAAGCGGGACTGAGGGAAGAATTCAATGAGATTACATGGACCTCGGTCAGGCTGGAAGGAACCAAAGTGATCGTAAAGATCAGGGAAAATGACCTGCCCATGGATGAGGGGGGAGAGGAATGGCTGGAAGACTGGCCGGGAAGTGACCTGGTGGCAGCGCAGGATGGGAAAATCCTCTCCATCCTTACAAGGCAGGGCGTTCCCCAGGTTACGGAAGGAATGGAAGTCAAAAAAGGGGATCTGCTGGTCAGCGGAGCCGTACCTGTCCTTGCAGACGACGGAACTGTCAGGGAGTATCAGTATTGTCATGCGGATGCGGATGTGGTGGCATCTTATGAGATCCCCGTACATGAAGAGCAGGAATTATATTATGAGTATAAGAATTATACGGGAAGGACGACCAAGGATTTCTATTTTGCCATCGGCCAGAAAAAGTGGATTCTGAAGCTGGGGGAATGCCGTTATCTGCATTATGATTCGGTGTTGGAAGCCAGGCAGATGCGCATCCTGCCACAGATCTATCTCCCATTTTATTTTGGGTTTATGGTAAACAGGGAATATCTTCCGGTAGAGGCCGTATACGGGGAAGAGGCGGCAAGGAATATCCTGGAAGAACGGCTGGACAAAAATATCGCAAGTTTGGAAGAAAAGGGGGTTCAAATAATACAAAAAAATGTTACAATAAATGCAGCGGGCAATGCGGTAGTCATGGAGGGCATGCTGCAGGCCGCCGGTTCAATCGGCAGTGCCCGGCCTCTGGAAGAGCAGCAGCCGGCTGCGGAAAATGAGACAATAAGCGGGAGCAGTCAGTAAATGGAGCAGTACGAAAAACAGATAGGGATGGATGCGGCCCATACGGGCAATGTATTCGGTGAGTATGATAAAAACGTAAAGAGAATCGAAAAAGCGCTGCAGGTATCCATCGTGGATCGGAATGGAGCTGTCAGGATCCGCGGCATGCGCCGCCATGTGGAGCAGGCGGCTGACATCCTGGAACGTCTGCAGGAATTATCAAAAAGGGGAAACCTCATTCAGCAACAGAATGTGGAGTATGCGATTGAGATGAGCATGGAGAATCAAACGGATACCTTGTTGGAAATAGACGGCGACCTGATCTGCCATACGGTAAGTGGGAAGCCGATCAAGCCAAAGACGCTGGGACAGAAGCAATATGTGGATGCCATCAGAAATCATATGATTGTATTCGGCATGGGTCCGGCAGGAACAGGGAAAACCTATCTGGCCATGGCGATGGCCATTACAGCATTTAAGAACGACGAGGTGGAACGGATCATCCTGACCCGTCCCGCCATAGAGGCCGGTGAGAAGCTTGGCTTTCTTCCCGGAGACCTGCAGAGCAAGGTAGATCCTTATCTGCGGCCTCTCTACGATGCGCTCTATCAGATCATGGGCGCAGAGAGCTTTGCCAAAAATATGGAAAAAGGGCTGATAGAAGTGGCTCCGCTGGCCTATATGAGAGGGCGGACGCTGGATAACGCGTACATCATTCTGGATGAGGCGCAGAATACCACGCCGGCGCAGATGAAGATGTTCCTGACGAGAATTGGGTTTGGCTCCAAGGTGGTCGTCACAGGTGACGCTTCTCAGAAAGATTTGATGCCCGGAACCCGTTCCGGACTGGATGTGGCGGTAAAGGTGCTTCATAACCTGGAGGACATCGCCTTTTGTAACCTTACCAGCCGTGACGTGGTCCGCCATCCGCTGGTCCAGAAGATCGTAAAGGCATATGAGGAATACGAAGGGAAAGAGTTGGCCAGGCAGAAGGCGATGAAGGAACGGGAAGAGAGGGCCGGACGCGCGAAAGAGAAGAGAAAGATGGGGAGGAGCGAACGATGACGGTTTTTGTGGAAAATGAAACCGAGGCCAAATTTCCGTTTGAGCCGTTTGAAGTTGCCACCCGGGTGGCGGAAGCTGTTCTGGAAGAAGAGGGATGTCCCTATGAAACAGAGATTAATGTCCTTCTGACGGATAATGAGGGAATACGGATTTATAATAAAGAATATCGTGGGATTGACAGCGAAACGGATGTCCTGTCGTTTCCTAATGTGCCGTTTGTCACCCCTGCGGATTTCGATGTGGCAGAAGAGATGGAAGCGGACTGTTTTCAGCCGGACAGCGGCGAACTGATCCTGGGGGATATCATTCTCTCCTGTGACAAGGTCTGTGAGCAGGCGGAGAGCTATGGGCATAGTCTGAAAAGAGAATTCGCCTTTCTGATCGCGCACAGCATGCTGCACCTGTGCGGATATGACCATATGGAGCCTGATGAGGCCCGGATTATGGAACAGAAGCAGAACCTGATTTTGGACGGGCTGGGTATTACAAGGGATATCGTGGACTAGGAAGAGGGGCTATGGACGAACGAAGAAAAGTACACAAGAAAAGGCCGGGCAGGAGAGGGAACGGCCTTGTGACGGCAATTGCTGCTGTGGCCGGTATTTTGGCCATTTATAAAAGAATTCCGCTTACGAACAGAATTGGGGACAATGGCAATGCTTATTTTGGAATGGCCTATGATACCTATCTGTTCTTTTTCCTGTTTTGTGGTTATTCCATGCAGTCGGTTGTAGCAAAGATGATGTCCGCCAGATATAGCAGGGGGCAATACCGAAACAGCAGAAGAGTGTGGAATGTTGCCTTTCTGTTTACGCTCATTGCAGGACTGGCGGGCACACTGCTGATGCTGTCCCTTTCCGGGGTTCTTGCAGAGGGGCTGTATCAGACGCGGATCGCTATGGTGGTCATACAATATACCGCGCCGACCATTCTGATCACTTCCTTGCTGGGGCTGATGAGGGGGTATTTTCAGGGGATGGGTACCGTGGTCCCTACGGTATTATCCCGTTTTGTGGAAGAACTTGCAGGGCTTCTGCTCATGCTTGTCCTGTCGCAGGCGCTTGGAAATTATGGGCAAAAGATCGGGGCTCTGCTGTTGGCTTCTGATTATGAACAGGCTTTCGGCGCTGCCGGAGGAATTCTGGGCTTTATGGCAGGAAGCGCGGTTGCGCTGCTGCTGTTATTTATACTCTATCTGATGTTTCAGGCGTCCTTTCGCAAAAAAGAGCGGAAGGATGTGGGGAAAGGAATGGACGGATACAGACGGATTGCGAGGCTGGTTGCTTCTTCGGCATTTCCTGTCATTCTGATCGGCTTTGCCATGAGCGGCAGCTTTTTCCTTGATCAGATTTTCTATTTTCATCTGCTCCCGTCGTCTCAGGATACAATTACGCAGTGGGGGATTTATACGGGAAAATACAGGATCTTATCCGGCATCCCGATTGCCATGGTGACGGCTGTCTGCACCGCGCTGATCCCATCTCTTTCTGTTTCCGTTGCGAGCCAGAATACGGGCAGGATGAAGGAGAAAGCCTACCTGATGCTGAAGCTGGCATGGACGCTGGCGCTTCCTGTGACCGGCTTTTTGGCGATTACGGCTGACACGCTGCTTCCTGCGCTTTTTACCACAGGGGATACGGAGACTGCAGCCAGCCTGCTCCGCGTCGGAAGCGTGGCGACCGTTCTCCAGGGGCTGTGTATCGGGCTGTTTGCTGCGCTCCAGGGACTGGAAAGAGAAAAGAATCTGCTCATCCATGCCGTGATCGCTTTGGTTGCGCATGTGGCTGCGCTGTGTCTGTTCCTTGCAAATTTAGATCAGGGAATCAGAGGTGTGGTGTATGCCAATATCGTTCTTTACGCGGTATTTCTGATCTTAAATCTCATCACCCTTTTCCGCCTTATCTCTGCGCGGATTGACTGGGGACGGCTGATCGGGATCCCTGTGATTGCGACCGCTGTGATGGGCGTTGTGGTTTTCTTCCTGAACCGGCTGCTTGCGGGAAAACTTTCCGCCGGAATTTTAAGCCTTCTGTGTTTTGCGGCTGCGCTCATCCTTTATACCCTTCTCATTCTTGCGCTGCATGGCGTATCAGAACGGGAGCTGAGGGGTGTTCCGGGCGGCGGAGGGCTTGTGTTTTTGGGGAAGGCGCTTCGCCTGATGTAAATATGTATATTTTTATGAAATTATGCTGATACTTCCAGTAAAAGAATCGATAAGCAGGAGGTTCTTATGCGTTTCTGGAAGAAAATCGGCATATATTTCTTTTATCCGGCGGCTATGCTTGCGCTCGGATTTGGCGCCAATATGCTGCTGCAGGATATTTTCTATCCGCGCCGTGCCTGGCCGATACAGGAAGAATCCGTTCAGGAGGAAGAGACCGCTGAAGCCGTGGATTTGACTTCACAGGTGATTACGGCAGATACCAGATATGTGGTCAGAAGCTTTGACTTGACGGATTCGGCACGGACACAGGAGGAAGAGACGCTGCCGGAACAATATATCGGAATGAACCGGGAACAGTTTCTCGCTGCGATGGAGACCTATGAGGCGTCTCCATCTCTTGAGGATTTGAATAAAGGGTTCCTCTCTCTCTATGTGGAACGTTTCTCTCCGGAAGAAGTGGTCATCCAGAAAAATTATGAAAGCAAGGAAAAGCCCACGGAATTTTATCTTGCGGTGGAGAATAATTATATTGTGGTCTATGAGAAAGATAAGAAAACCAAGTATATGTCCACCGGGATTCCGCTGAACAGCCTGTCGGAAGAACTGGCACAGGAAGTGATGGAGTTCAAATATGTCGGAAGCGAAGCGGAACTCTACAATTTTCTTGAGTCTTATTCCAGTTAGTATTATAATGAACCTGATTTTTTCCTGCGTTTTCCCGCATGGGCCGAGCGTTTTTACCGGCATAAAACACAGGATGCATCGCAATGGAATGCGGCGAAACGCCGCCAGGATGAAACGGATAACAGATATGATAAAAAAGAAAATCGGAATTATCGGCGGAGGCGCGTCCGGAATGGCAGCTGCCATAGCGGCTGCGCGCGCGGATGGGCACCTTGCTTCCGAAATTGTGATTCTGGAGAAAAAGGATCGCATCGGGAAGAAGATTTTGGCGACAGGGAATGGAAAGTGCAATCTGACCAACCTGTCTTTTTCCATAGATACAGCGGAGGCATATTATCATTGTGATAAACCGGCGCTGCTGAAACGGGTTTTTTCCCATTTTTCGGCTCAGGATACGCTGGACTGGTTTGCTTCCATGGGAATGCTCACCACTTCTCAGAATGGTTATGTCTACCCTCTATCCAAGCAGGCTTCCACAGTCCTGGATACGCTGCGGTTTGAATTGGAACGTCTGGGCGTTTGCATTGTGACGGAATGCGAGATCACGCACATAGAGCGAAGAAAGGATGGGACGCCCGGATTCGCAGTACATACACAAACGGACAGCTGGCAGTTTGAGAGACTGATCCTTTCCTGCGGCTCTCCGGCCGGAGAGAAGCCGGGGGAAGGAAGGGATGGCTATGCTTATGCAAAAGCGCTCGGCCATACGGTCAGGAAGCCTTTGCCGGCCCTTACTGCCCTGCGGTGTGAAGGCGATATCTGGAAAGGGATGGCCGGCGTGCGCTGCGACTGCGCTATTTGTCTCACTCTGGGGGAAGGCAGAGAGGAAGTGCGGCTATGGGAGCGGGGAGAACTGCAGCTGACCGATTATGGGCTTTCTGGAATCCCAATTTTTCAGATGAGCGGCCAGGTGGCAAGAGCGTTGGAAAATGGGAAACGCATGCGGGCCACGCTGGATTTTCTGCCCGGGTATCGGGAGGAAGGGGAAAAAAGCTGGAAGGCGCTTGTGGAGCGGAAGATGGCAATGGGAGAGGGAAGAACCCTGGAAGTCCTTTTCTGCGGGCTGGTAAATAAGAAGATCCTTCAGGCTTTGATGAAGAAGCATGGGCTGAAGCCGCAGGAAATCGCCGGGCCTTCCCTTAGAAAGCGGATTCTGCGTGTTTTTGAGGATCTGCGCGCTTTCCCTGCAGTTGTTACGGGAACCAATTCGCTTCAGAATGCACAGGTCTGTACAGGAGGCGTTCCCCTTTCCCAGGTGAAAGAAACGTTGGAATCACTTCGCTGTGCCGGATTGTTCATCACCGGAGAACTCCTGGATGTGGATGCCAGGTGCGGCGGCTATAATCTGCAGTGGGCCTGGAGTTCAGGTACTCTTGCCGGCAGCAGCGCTGCCGCGGGCCTGCAGCCGTTTCAGCATAAGCGTAAATGAGCGCGCAGGAAAGCGCGCGGATGGGAAACAAATATGATAAGAATACAACAGATAAAATGTAAACCCGGCCATTCCCGGAAGGAACTGGAAGAGCGGATATGCAAAGCCCTATCCATCAGGACAGAGCAGATTGCTTCCGTGTCGATCGTGAAGGAATCCATCGATGCGAGGAAAAAGCCGGATATACGGCTCATCTATACCGTGGATGTATCTGTGGAAGGGATATCGGAAGAAAAGCTGCTCAGGAGGAATAAAGACCGAAATATCACCAAATCCGTCCGCTCCCGTTACCGCTTTCCATCCCCGGGAGAGGAGACACCTAAAGGAAGGCCGGTGATCGTCGGTATGGGACCGGCCGGCCTGTTCTGCGGCTATATGCTGGCACAGGCAGGGTACCGTCCGCTGCTTCTGGAACGCGGGGAAGATGTGGATCAGCGAGCCAAAACGGTGGAGGCTTTCTGGACGGGCGGAAGCTGCGACCCGGATTCCAACGTGCAGTTCGGTGAAGGCGGTGCAGGGACCTTTTCGGACGGAAAGCTCAATACGCTGGTGCGGGATAAGGAGGGACGGAACGGGCAGGTCCTCCGGATTCTGGCGGAGCACGGGGCGCCGGAGCGGATCCTGTACGAAAGCAAGCCGCATATCGGAACGGATATTCTTTCACAGGTGGTAAAGAGTATGCGGCAGCAGATCCTTGCATGGGGAGGCGAAGTGCGGTTTCGCACCCGTGTGACGGATCTCATTCTGAAAGGAAACCGCGTTAAGGGCGTCATCTGTGCGGACGGGGAACGAATAGAGGCTGGCCAGGTGGTGCTTGCTGTGGGCCACAGCGCCCGTGATACCTTTGAAATGCTGCTTCGGAGGGGCATTCCCATGGAAGCGAAGGCCTTTGCTGTGGGCCTGCGGGTGGAACATCCGCAGGAACTGATCAATCTGTCTCAATATGGTCAGGCCCATCCGGATTTTCTGCCCCCGGCTGCCTATAAGCTGACGGCGCAAACTGCGGAAAACCGGGGTGTCTATTCCTTCTGCATGTGTCCAGGGGGGTATGTGGTGAACGCATCCAGCGAACCGGGAAGGCTTGCGGTCAACGGAATGAGTTACAGCAAGCGGGACGGAAGGAACGCCAACAGCGCGATCATCGTATCCGTGACTCCTGCGGATTATGGGGCGAACGGGCCGCTGTCCGGTGTAACCTTTCAGCGCAGGCTGGAAGAAAAAGCTTTTCACCTGGCAAATGGAGCGATTCCCATGCAGCGTTATGGAGAATTTGCAGCAGATGCCGGAAGGCTGAAGCGGGAAGGGCATGTTCCCGCCACAATGCAGCCGGCGGTGAAAGGGGCCTTTGCCCAGGCGGATTTAAGAGGTCTGCTGCCTCCCAGCGTTGAAAGGGCTTTCGTGGAGGGCATGGAATCCTTTGACCGCATGATCCCAGGTTTTGCCGATGATGCGGTTACGCTGCTGGGCGTGGAAAGCCGTACGTCTTCTCCTGTCCGGATCACGAGAGATGAAGCGTTCCTGTCCGACTGCGATGGGCTCTATCCATGCGGAGAAGGGGCTGGTTATGCGGGAGGCATCACCTCGGCGGCGATGGACGGCATGAAGATTGCGGAAGCTATTGCGCGGCGTTATAAAACCTTGTAAAATAATTGATACGACATACGACGGAGGAGAAGGCGATGAATCAATATCGCGAAAGACTGAAGAATAAGAAACGGATCGTGGTGAAAATCGGTTCCTCATCCCTGCAGCATCCGAAGACGGGAGAACTGGACTATATCAAACTGGAAGTATTGGTCAGGGAACTGTGCAATCTGAGAAATCAGGGGAAGGATGTGGTGCTGGTCACTTCGGGAGCCATCGCCCAGGGCAAGAAAGCCATGCATCTGACCGATGCGGATATCACGAGCCAGAACCGCATTGCGATGAAACAGGCCTGCGCGGCCATCGGCCAGGCCAGGCTGATGATGACCTACCAGCGTATTTTTTCAGAATATAATCAGGTGACCGCCCAGATCCTGATGACAAAGAATACGATTGTTGACAATCTGAACCGCTATAATGCGCATAATACCTTTTCCCAGCTCCTTGAAATGGGCGTAATCCCCGTAGTCAACGAAAACGACACGGTTGCGACCTATGAGCTGGAGATGGATAACGACACGCTTTCTGCGATTGTGGCCGCTCTGATCGGAGCGGATCTTCTCATTCTGTTATCCGATATTGATGGATTATATACGGATGATCCCAGAAAGAATCCGGATGCGAAGTTCGTGGAACTGGTGGAAGAACTGACGGACGATTATCTGAATATGGGGAAGAAGAGCACGGGAAGCAGCGTGGGTACGGGCGGAATGAATACAAAGCTGACAGCGGCCAGGATCGCCACCAAGGCGGGAGCCGATATGCTGATCGCCAACAGCAGCGACATCCGTATCATCCACAGGCTGATGGACGGAAGAAACTACGGCACGCTTTTCGTGGCCAATCAAGACGAAGATTTTGACCTGCCGGGGTTTGTGAGCAGGCTGAATAGTTAAAATATCTGTTAAAGAGAAAGGATGCACGGTCATGGCCCAGTCAATGGATGAAAAGATACAGCGCATCAATGAACTGTATCATAAATCGCAGAAAGAGGGATTAAGCCAGGAGGAGAAGGAAGAACAGGCTGCGCTTCGCAGGGATTATATCAACAGCGTGAGAGGAAATCTGCGGGCACAGCTGAACGGAATCAATATTCAGAATGAAGACGGTTCCATTACAAACCTCGGCAAACTTCATGGCGAAGGAAAAGAACATGCGCAATGAGGACGGTCTTCTGAAAAAGAGGATGCGTCAGGAAGCGCTGCGGTGCAGGGCGGAGCTTTTGCCGGAGGAAAGAGAGCGGGCGCAGGAACGGATCCGGCAGCTTTTTTTGCAGTCTGAAGAATACCAGACTGCTGTCAGGCTTTTGATCTATGCTTCTTATCAGACAGAGGTATCCACCTGGCCGCTGATGGAGCAGGCGCTGCTGGACGGAAAGGAAGTGTATTGTCCGCGCACCCATGAGGGACGGATGCAGTTCTGGCTGGTTGCGGATATCAAGGAATTGGCTCCGGGATTTAAGGGGATTTGGGAACCGCTGCCGGTTAAACCATATTCAGGATGGAAACAAGGGGA
>USKC01000093.1 GCA_900555195.1 uncultured Lachnospiraceae bacterium | reverse complement strand
CAGGGGAGGGATGCCCGGATGGGGCTGACGCCGGAGGACAGAACCGCATCTCCTTATCATCCCTCACATATAAGCCGCAGAAAAATACCGGGACCAAGCAGCAACAGGACATCTGTTACTGCCTGGCCCCGGCATTTCTCTTCGCCAGTTTGGGAACCCTTTTGTTCTGTTTCCGCTCATTTATCTGGCTTCTTCAAACCGCAGCACATTCCAGGAATGCTTCTTCAATGTAACCGTAATCTGGCTGTCCTGGATTTCGGGAAGTTCCCGATCTGCGGGTACCACGCGAAACTCTTCTTCAAAGGTGTTGCGCGCATACATATCCTCATTGTAGAGCTCTCTCCAGCCTAAAGACCGCAGCGTTCCGAAAGAACGCAGGGACAGGCTGAGGGTCACATCCTCCTGCGCATCGCAGTTCATCGCGAATACAGCGATCTGTCCTGTCGTTTCATCATAGGTACATGCGACCGTAACGGTTTCCTGCATGCCATGATGTTCCGTTTCTTTTTCCGGCAGCTTTGCCGAGGCGCGCAGTGCTGTTCCCTTCGCATACTTGGCCGCGTCCTGGAAAGGATAGAAGGTGGCCTGGCGGATCGCCTTTCCCTTTGGATCCGTGGTGATCATTCCGCCCTCGTTCACCAGAAGAGACTGGTTCGCAATCTTCACCCGATCCGCATAATTAAGGAAGGTACACAGCAGGCCTCCGTAAATCACCGCATCCATCTCGCAGAAACTTGCATATCCGTATTCCTGATCCACCCCGCCCGGAATGGCTCCTGACTCCGTAACCACGCCCCATTCATCAAAAGAGATGTTGATGGTCTTCTCAGAACGGCGCACTCCCTTCACAAAATCGCAGGCACCGATCACAGTATCCAGATAGTTCTTCAGATCCTGGAAAAAGAAGGGGATGTCCGCCGGCGTATCGTACATTTTGTAAGCCAGCTGCTTGCGCGGATTATAATTAAAATAGCGGTGCAGGGAAAGATAATCGATATAATCATAGCATTCCTCCAGCACCTTTCTATCCCAGTCTCCGAAGGTATTGTGCCCGATCTCATTGGTACAGCTGCCGCAGGCAATCGTCTCGACCTTCGGATCCATCCACTTCACAATCTTGGCCGTCTCCTTGCACAGGCGCGCATATTCCTCAGCAGTGTGCATGCAGATCTGCCATTCTCCGTCCATCTCGTTGCCCAGGCACCAGACCTTGAAGTTATGAGGCGCTTCAACGCCATGGGACTTGCGCAGCTCGCTCCAGTAAGTGCCGCCTTCCACATTGCAGTACTCCACCAGTTCTCCCGCTTCTTTGGGCGTTCCCGTTCCCAGGTTTACCGCCATGGTCAGATCCATGCCCAATTCCTTCATCAGCGCAGCGAATTCATTGGTGCCCACCTGATTGGTCTCCAGCACGTTCCACGCCATATCCTTTCTCACAGGCCGCTGCTCCTTCGGGCCCACGCCGTCTTTCCAGTCGTAACCAGAAACGAAATTCCCGCCCGGATAGCGGATATGGGTCACGCCCAATTCCTTCATCAGTTCTTTCACATCCCCGCGAAACCCGTTGGCATCCGCCGTCTCATGATCCGGCTCATAGATTCCGCCGTATACGCACCTTCCCAAATGCTCCACAAAGGAACCGAACAGCCTTCTGTCCACCTCCCCGATCGTGAAGTCCTTATCATAGATTACCTTTGCCTCTTTCATAGAATCCTCCATCCCTTTTATTCCATTTATCCTTCAGTCCCTGCCGCCTTTTGCAGCGGAGCCGGAGATGTCCGGCTCCGTCCGGTTTTCATTCCGCCGCACCGGCCGCTGCTTCAGGCTTTCACATACACATCCGCAACCGCCGCTTCGATCTGCGCCAGCTTTCTGGACATCTGTCTGGGACACAGGCTCAGGATCTGCCGTCCGCCGTCCAGAGCCACCATACACTGACTGTACCCTGCAAAGCCGCAGGCACTGTCCGTTTCAATCAGGCAGTCCATTTTCTCCCAGAATCCCTTTCCCAGGTTGCTGTTGGCAAAAATCTGGGAAAAGCCCCGGCCGCTTACCAGTATCGTTCCTTCCTCGCCTCCCTGCGGGATCCAGATCACATACGGCGTCCCAGTGAGCGCGCTTCCGTCTTCACATACCACCGGATTTCCGATGAAATCCTTATCTCCCCAGTCTTCTATGGAATCCGAAATGCGGAAATACACAGGTACTTTATCCTGATTGACCATCTCATAGACCATCAGGAATTTCCCGCCCGGAAGGGATGTGATCACAGGCATTCCCGGTCGAAGCACTCCGCCCGGAAACGCGATATCGATCTTCTCCTGGCTCCAGGTAAGTCCGCCGTCCTCCGAGATCTTATGCGCGAGCATTTGGTTATATCCATCCTTTGCCGCATACCGTTCATCGGAATAAAAGCAGATCAGCCTGCCGTCCGGCGTGAGCGTGATAAAAGGCTCCCAGACAGGACGCTGCTCATCCGGCTTGTCGATATCCACTCCTGCAAAGCCGCCGGATACGATCTCGCTCACATAACTCCAGCTTTCTCCGGCGTCCTCGCTCTTATACAGCCGCAATGAAGTGGTGGAAAAATCATCCGGAATGACATTGCCTGCGCACAGCAGTGTCCCCTCCTTCAATCCGCCGCAGTCTGCAGGCAGTTCGTATAGGTGAGGCTGGTATCTGCATCCCAGATGGGTTTCCAGATCCTCTATCCGGCTCTTCAAATGCCAGCTTTCAGCCCGGTCTGTGCTCTCATATATGGGAAACACCGGCTCCGAATGGGTATAACACTCAAAAGTGGCCAGCAGGATCCCGTTTTTCTCCCCGTTGTGTTCAAGGACAATGCATCTGGGATACATGGCTCCGGGCGCACGCTCATCGGATGCCGGACAGTACACCACGCTGGAATAGCGTTTTTTCAGCAGGATCTTTGCCGCATCCTGAGCGGGGCGGAAGGTTCCGTTGCTCTCATATAAAGTATCATGTACATCTATGTTCATTTTAACAGTTCTTCTCCTTTCTGCTAAGCGATGCCCATTCAGTCTCTTTCCTTCTCCAGCCTTATCATATTGAAGGAAAGCGCCTTCAATTCCGCACAGATCATTCCATTTTCCATGCGGGTCTGTTCATTCGCCCTGGGTACCACCGCATAAGGGTTCTCCCCGGTATTCTTCGCATACAGATCTTCTGTATACAACTCTATATGCTCCTTCAGACGGTATCCCCCAAAGGCGCTCATATCCAGCTCCACAGGCAGCTCCGATTCCCAACAGCGGTTAATCAGAAAGACTGCGATTTCCCCGGCCTCGTCATCCACGGATGCACAGGCCTCAATGTACGCGAGATCCGTATATGCCGGACACTGGTTAAAGTCATCCAGATTGTACCCTTTTACATCAAAGCCGGGCCCCTCCACGCTGGGCCGCAGGGAACAGCCTTTTGCATAGCGGATCAGCATTTCGTAAGGATAATAGCCGATCTGTTTCCATACATGCTTCTCATCATGGCCAATCGTAAACAGGCCTCCTGTCATGCAGGCGATCTTAACCCGATCCGCATGGCGCAGAAGCATCATCAGGACAGAAGTTAAGGCCAGGCTGTTCAGCATCGGGCTTTCTTTTTCTTCCCGTTTGGGCGGATTGGCCGGATCATTAAAGCGGAATGGCCGTTCCATCTGCGTCGAAAATTCCGGGTAGGTGCTGTGGTCGATCGCTCCGGCCCTTCCTTTCGTCACTTCCTTCTGCGCGGAAAAGCTGCAGCCATATTCGTCAAAAGCAATATTCATTTTCTTCGGATGGCGCAGAAGGGCCCCTGTCACATCGCAGGCCGCGATCTCCGCCTCCAGGAAATCTTCAAAGGCGCGGGAGGCGCTTAAGTAGGCGGCCAGATCCCCTTCAGGGGCATTATGATAATAGTGCAGGGACAGATAATCCACCGTCTCATAGCACTCCTTCAGCACTTCCAGATCCCAGGACGGGAAAGTCCGGTTGTTCGGTGTGGAAGTGCCGCAGGCCACCGTCTCCGCCTCCGGGTCGATCCATTTCACCGCTTTGGATATCTCATGCGCTTTGATCCCATACCCTTTCGGATCCTTTTCAAAGGAAGAGATCTGCCAGGGCCCGTCCATCTCGTTGCCTAAGCACCAGGTATGCACCTGATGCGGTTTCTCATATCCGTTCTGTTTCCGCAGGTTGGACCAATAGGTCCCGTCCTCGATCCGTGTATATTCCACACAGTCCATGGCATCCTGTATCGTTCCGGTTCCCAGGTTCAGCGTATAAAGTGGCTCTGTTCCCACCCTTCTCGCCCACTCCAGATATTCATCATGGCCAACCTGGTTGGTTTCATACTGCCTCCAGGCAAGATCCAGATGGGCCTTCCTCTGTTCTGCCGGGCCGATGGAATCCTTCCACGCCCAGCCGGAAGTGAAATTGCCGCCTGGTAGCCTGACTGCTGGAATGCCCAATTCTTTCACCTGCTCCAGAATGTCCTTCCGAAATCCCAGATCATCCGCCGTCTCATGCTCCGGGTTCCAGATTCCCCCATAGACCCAGTCCCCGATCGGCTCCAGGAATGCGCCGAACAGCCTTCTGTCAATTTTACCGATACGATAATCCGGATGAAATACCACTTTTGTTTTTCTTTTCCCCATATCTGTTTCCTCCTTTTCCACCCTTTCTAAAAGCGAGTTCCTTAACATACATTCATGCCGAGTTTATTACCAAAATCGTTTGATTTCCTACTGAAGAAAAGAAAAGGAGCAGCCCCACAGGTCCTGCCCCTTCTTTTCTCAACCTTTCAGTCCACTGGTCGCCTGACCTTCCACGAAGTATTTCTGACC
Organism: uncultured Lachnospiraceae bacterium; assembly: GCA_900555195.1. Classification (GTDB taxonomy): domain Bacteria; phylum Bacillota; class Clostridia; order Lachnospirales; family Lachnospiraceae; genus Eisenbergiella. Next base: position 5,318 of record USKC01000093.1, on the reverse strand, counting down.
GAATATATACATGATCAGCATCGGGATCAAGGAGATCGCTGCACCAGCAAACGCAGCGCCGTATTCGATCGTCCTTACGCCTACGAACATAGCAAGACCATTTGCCAGTGTTCTCATACTGGAATCGCTAGTCATAATAAGAGGCCACAACAGGTCATTCCAGTTGCCATTCACGCTCAAGATAATCATTGTCACAAAGGTAGGCTTAATGAGAGGTACCATAATCCTGGCATAAATTCCAAATTCATTAAGCCCATCGATACGCGCCGCTTCTTCCAGTTCCTTGGGAAGTCCTGCAAAGGCGGAACGCATCATGAAAATCCAATATGCGGATGCGATCTTTGGAATAATTAACCCTGCATAAGTATCATACATGCCGAACATATGGATTTCAAGGAATTCCGGAATCATAATTACCTGAAACGGAATCATCATCGTCGCCAGGAAAATAACGAAAATCACATCTTTCCCCTTAAACTCATATCTGGCGAAAGCATAGCCAGCCAGTGAATTCACAACCAGAGAGGGCAGAGTCGCTCCCACTGAAAAGATGATGGAGTTCTTAATATACTGAATGATATCAATACGCTGCATACATTTCGTAAAATTACTCAGCGTAAATTCATGTGGAAAAAAGGTGGGCGGATAGGATATAATCTCTGTATCCGGCTTAAATGCGCCAAACAGCAGCCAAATGATCGGAATTAGCATCACTGCAGCCAACGCTATGAATAGGATCAGAATCGGGATCCTGACCAATCTTGCCTTGAGTCTTCTTGATTTCATCATGCCCTCCTTTCCCTAATCTTCCGTCTTAGACATCACATAGTACTGAATCAATGTGATAATCATAATGAAGAGGAACAAAAATTCTGACATGGCGGTCGCATACCCCATCCTGCTTCCAGAGTCAAACGCCTTGGTGTATACATACGCTACGAGTGTTTCTGTGGTAAAGTTTGGGCCACCGTCTGTCAACGTATAGATCAAGTCAAATACCTGAAGAGAGCCAATGATACGGGTCATGAGCAGGAACCAAAAGGAAGGCATGATGGAAGGCAACGTAATGGAAAAAAACTGCCTGATCTTCCCGGCCCCGTCAATATCCGCCGCCTCATAATAATCGGACGGAACGTTTTGCATAGCGGAAATCAAGATAATCGTTGAAATACCAAAGGTTCTCCACACGGATACGGCGATCACCACTCCAAGTGTCAATCCAGGAGTATTCAGGAAATTCACTTTACCAAGGCCGAGTTGCCTCACCCAATAGGTGATCAAACCTACATTGGAATGCAGAATAATCTGGAACATGATGCCAATCGCAGTAGCACTACATATGATCGGTATGAAATATATGCTTCTAAACAGTTTATTGGTAAACGTATTCTTGGTCAAAAGAGCCGACATCACTAGGCCCATGACCATTTGGATCGGAACTTCGATCAGTGTGAATACGATCGTTACCTTTGCGCTGTTTAAAAAGCGGGCATCTCCCAGCGCTTCTTTAAAGTTATCGAGTCCCACAAACGTCGCGTTGTCAAAAGAAATCGTCATATCCAGCGTACTGATATAAAAGGATGCAAGCAGCGGAATGACATTAAAGACCAAAAGCAGGATTGCCGCGGGAAGGATAAACAGGTAGGCAGCATGGTTAGGCTTATTCCAATAAGCGAAAATGCCTTTTGATTTCTTCACCTCTATTTCCTCCTTATCTCTAAGAAACGGGAGAACCGCAAAAGAAGTTCATCGGTTCTCCCGTCAGTTCGTCTATCTCGATTCAGACCTTATTCAGCCAGCGCGTCATCGCCTTCGTAGGTCTTTACCAAAGCTTCCACATTCGCCTGTGCGGTTGCAAGCGCCTCGTCAATCGGAGTATCATAGACAACCGACTGCTTCAGATTTCCCATTTCCGTAACAGTTTCACTCCAGCCTTTGAAATTCGGATCCGTGGTAATCCACAGAGAATCCTGACTATTGTCATCCAGCGCAAGCGCGCTCAGTCTCTCATTGCTGGTATACGCTTCGGTCTCAGCCAAAGGCAGATAAGCGGTCGGGAAGCCAATGCTCAGGCTCCATACGCCTGCTCCCGTATCTTCCAGAGCGGTTCCTTCATTACCGGTATACCACCACTGCATGAATCTTTCACATGCCAGCTTCTCTTCTTCGGTTGCGCCGTTGGTAACAAAGAATCCAGCCACATCGCCCTGAGGCTCATTGCCGAAGATCTTGCACATACCAAAGTTGATTCCGGATTCATCTGCACCCGCTGCAAGCCAAGGGCCATTTACCATAATACCGATCTGGCCAGCTTTAAACATGGAGTCAATCTCATTCTCAACCGGGTTGTCTCCATTGTTGTACAGTTCCTTCATCCAGGTCAGGTAATTCTTATAGCCTTCGTTGTCCGCGATATTCACGTCCCACTTTCCATCTTCTGTCTCGGTTACAGCCCATCCGCCTTCCAGACCCATAACGCTCATTTCCTGATTGCCGTAGGACAGGAACAGTCCGGAACCATAAGTATTGGTATCCTCATTGGTGATCAGAGATGCATATTCTGCCCACTCTTCCAGGGACTGCGGAGGAGATTCCGGATCCAGGCCGGCCTGTTCAAACAGATCCTTATTCCAGTACATATAGTACAGAGACTGCTGGAAAGGAATAGCATACAGGGTACCATCTGTCTTACAAACTTCCATGGTATTCGGATTGAAGTCTTCTTCTTTCAGGCTGGTATTCTCCCAGATATCATCAATCGGTACCAGATATTCGCTGTAACGGAACCTATCGCCAGTTCCCATCAAAATCAGAGGAGCGCAGTCACCAGTGGGAAGGGTCGTCGCCAGCTTCTCTGCAAACTCGGCGCTGATATCCATATTAACCGTGATTCCCCAAGGATTCGTTTCATTGAACTCTTCTACCTTTGCTACCAGGGTATCTCCGTCGGAGCCCGTCCAGGAATTCCAGAAATCAATCGTAATCGGCTCGCTGGCCACTTCTCCTGATGCTGCGGATTCTGCACCTTCAGCAGCTGCCGCTTCCGTGCTCTCAGCAGCTGCCTCTGAAGCAGGTGCGCTTGATGCCGAAGACGTGTCCGTGCTTGTGGAACCGCCGCAGGCAGCAAGAGAACCGGCAACCATAGTCAGTGCCAGGAGCGCTGCAAGTTTCTTTTTCATAATTGTCCTCTCCTTTCACATAATCACATTTACAGCCATCTTCTCTCCCCTTAATCCATATACATTTCACAACACCTTGTTGCGCAAATATGTCCTTTTCCGTACTGGCAATTTATCTTTGCGCACTCGTGTACGCATTTTGGAAAATATAAAAGTTCTATTTTCAGTAGAACTTTTCCGTTTTTTCCTTTGTGCAGTATGTATAGATTAAGGGTTGCGTTCTCGCGAACTCATTTAAGATATGGCTAGTATATCATTTTACCCCCCCCCGTCAATAGCGGATTTCATTTTTTTGGATAATCTTCATACTTTTTCCCCATTTCCAGGACATTTTCTATAGAGTTTGCCCCCGAACTATGTCAAAAGGGATTTCTATTTGTGTATTTGTCTGCGTTCCTTTTATCATTTTGATCAATAAATCACACGCCTGATATCCCTGCAATTCTGTATGGTTATCTACCGTCGTAAGAGTGAGTTCATTGTATCTATAAATATCTACCCTATCAAAGGCCATAATCCCGTAATCGACAAGCGGTTTAAAGCCACGGACCGCCACATTTCTCATCACATCCGCCGCATAAACTGCTCCAGAACACAGAAATGCAATCCTCTCTCCATCCTGCTTTGCCAGCATGTCCGATACTTGTTCACAAAAATCCAGACCTTTAATCAGCCTGCAGCGGCAGGCTGCCTTGGAGGTTACATCCTGAACGCCCAGCCAGCGTTTATAATGGCCATAATTAGGCAGGCCCAGATCGTTAAACAACTGCGGGGCCACAAACACAATATCCCTATATCCCTTTTGCAGTATAAATTCTGTCGCCGCCTGTCCAGCGCGGAATTCATCCACCCCCACCGACGCGCATCCCTCCATTTCCTTCAACCCAAGGATACAGTAGGGAATACTGATATTCTTCATCATTCTCCAGAAATCTTCTCCCTTGTTCACCGGGTTCAAAATCAACCCGTCCGCCCTGTGACTTACCAGAGTATGAATCAATTTTCTTTCCAATTCCCTGCTATCCTCATGCAAAGTAATGGTCAGGATGTAGTCCTCTTCCCTTGCCCTCTTTTCTATTGCGTCCACAATGCTGGGAAAATACATGTTGTTCAGATCCACAATCGTCACCCCGAGCATCATGCTTTTTCCCACCACCAAACTTCTCGCCGCCAGATCAGGCTGATATCCCAATTCTCTCGCCTTTTCCAGAATCATGCTCCTCGTTTCCTCGCTGATTCTTCCCGTACCATGCAATGCTCTTGTCACGGTCGTGCGGGACACACCACAGATCTTCGCCAGGTCTTTCGTTGTCACTTTCATTTTCCCATCCCCTTTTGTCCGCCAACTCGCCGGGCCGCGTAGTCATTTTTCTCCCCTTGCACGCTTTCACGCGCGTAAAGCCAGGGAAGGCGAAAGCGTTTTCTCACTTCCCGCCTGAATTTCGCATTCATTATACACGACTGTGGGGAAATGTTCAAATACCTCTGTGATAATATAACTATTTTCGCAGTGCCATTGCCCCTCCAATGGACAAAGTATCGCCGCCAAGCGGGGAAGCTTCCCGCGCCTTCCAAATACAGGAGGCACTGCACCTAAACCAGTTATTTGCTCCGTTTCTTCTTTATCAGCCGAAGCAGAAATGTCACGGCCAGAGTAGCTCCGGCGATCCGCACCAGGGCCGCATAAGCATCCATATACTGTGTGATGGTCTCCCAGGAACGGCCCGCTGCCGCTCCCAACAGCACCAGCAGGGTATCCCAGATCAGGCTGCCTGCCGCCGTATATATGGCAAAGCGAGGCAGATTCATCCCTACCATTCCCGCTGGAATGGAAATCAGGCTGCGGACAATCGGCACGCATCTTCCGAAAAACACCGCGCCTTCTCCTTTCTGTTCAAAGGACTGCACCGCCTGCTCCAACTCTTCGGCCTGAAATCCCAGGCGGCTTCCCACCCTGCTGGCAAACAGCTTCTGCATCCGTGCAGGAGCTAGCAGGCGCCCAAACGCATACAACAAGAAGGCTCCCAACACAGATGCCAGTGTGGAGGATGCGATCACACCCGGGGCTGTCAGTTTCGTGCAGGTGGTCAGAAACCCTCCAAATGTAAGAATCACTTCCGATGGAATGGGTGGGAAAAT